>JAGNEZ010000005.1 GCA_018003015.1 Phycisphaerae bacterium
CCGCCGCCGGATTCGCCAGCACCAACCTCCCCATCCCCTGGCTCGCCAACAAACGACTGGCCTTTACGTTCGGTTGAAAAACACCAAAATGTTAGTTGGCAGAAGGTCCGTGGGAATCAAGGCTAGAAGGGCAATCGCTTCGGCGACACTCGATACCCGTCGCCCGATGCCAAAGAAGGAGGAGTTAACCAGCTTGAGGAGTTTCGCGGACATGGCCATGTCCCGGCCGATGATCCGCCCCACGGTCTGGGCGTCTGAGCACTCGGCGTTGGCGGCCTGGGTGATCTCGAGGTAAAGCGTCGGCAGACTGGGCAGCGTCTGGCAGCCGCCCACAATGTCCCGCAACCGTTCGTTACCGGCGAAGCCCTGGGCGGCACACGCCCGGGCGACAGCATCGATCAGCCTGTCGGCCTCGATCGGCTTCGAGAGAAACCGATGGGCGAGATTGACGGCCTTCCGCGTGCCCTCCTCGCCTGGATGACCGGAAAGGACGATCCGAGCCATCCGCGGGTAGCCCTGAACAACCCGCTCCAGAAGGGCCGCGCCGTCCATGCCCGCCATCCTCATGGCCGTCACAATGACGTCGTGGGGGGCGGCAGCCAGCTTGGCCAATGCCTCCTCCCCGCTGGCCGCGAAGGACATGTCCCAGGCATCACGCTGCTTGCGCAGGAGCCTCTGCAGCCCGGCGATCGCGTGGGGGTCATCGTCAACGAACAACACTCTCGTCTTGTTCATTTCTGATCCCCCTGGATCCTGGCGGCAGCCGTGATTCGGTTAGGCACGCGGATGATGAAAATGGTACCGATGCCAACCTGCGACTCGAAGGTGAGGGAGCCACCGTGTTTCTGGACGACGATCTGGTGGGCGATGCTCAGGCCCTGCCCCGTCCCCTTGCCGACTTCCTTCGTGGTGAAGAACGGCTCATAGATCTTGTGCCGGATCTCCTCCGGAATACCCGTTCCCGTGTCCGCAATCGAGATCTCCACCGACTCGTCCAAGGGCCGCGTCCGAACCGTGATCTTGCCTCGCTGCCTGGTGTCCCCGATGGCATGGGCGGCGTTCACCAGGATGTTCAAAAACACCTGGTTGAGCTCGCTGGCGCAACATTCAACCGGCGGCAACTCGCCGAAGTCGGTTTCGACGTCGGCCACGTACTTGTACTCGTTGCGGGCGATGGTCAAAGTGCTTTCCAGGGCATGGTTGATGTCCACGGCGGATACTTCTCCGCGATCGATATGCGAGAAGTCCTTCATCGCCCTGACAATGTGGCTGACGCGACGTACGCCATCCAGGCTCTGAGAAATGGCCTTCGGCGTATCCTCGATGATGTAATCGACATCATGCTCGCGCTCGGCCTCCTCGACCGCCCGAACGGCCTCCGGCGTCACCGTCCCGGCCTTGACCATCTGAACCAGTTCGCGATACCGACTCTCAACCGCGACCAGATCCTCAAAGGCCGAGGACAACGCCTGGAGATTATCACCAATGTACTGGATCGGTGTATTGATCTCGTGAGCGATCCCGGCGGCCAGCTGGCCGACCGACGCCAGCTTCTCCTGCTGGAGCAGCTGACGCTCGGCATCGAGCAGAGACTGACTCCGCTCCTCAACCAGACGCGCCAGGCTCTCTCGAGAGGTCTCCGCTTGGTCCTCGTGCCGCCCCCGCCCGCCGACCTGTCTGGAGGATGCCAGGCGACCCAGCAGCCAGAATACGCCCGCGCCCCATCCCCCACCGACCACAACGGCCCAGGCCGCCCCGTGGGTCAGCGCTGCTTCCCCACGCCGGTACGCGTCCCTCGGCGTTTCAACCTCGAGCGTGATCGCCGGACGGCCATGGACATCCCGAAGGCAGACCGAGCCAACCCACGTTCCCCCATCGATCCGCCTGACCTGAAAGTCATCCCCGCCAGAAACCGGCCACCCCGCGGTCCCAGCCTGAAACCCCCCTTCCGCCGGCCGACAAACGTGAAGCTCCAGCATCGTCGCGGCCGCCAGCTCCCGAACCAGCCGGCCGTCCAGAAATCGTCCCAGCAGCAAGGTGCCGCGCGACGGCTTTCCGGCGTCACCAGACACGATGGGATGCCCGGCCGCAAGCATTGCACCCTCGGGCAGCAGCAGGAGCCCGCTCGCGCCATGGCCATCCTCACTTCGCAGCAAGGGCGAGTCCGGGGTCAGGAGGGACAACAGACTCTCCGGCATGGCCGTCCCCCGTCTGGCATCAGGCGGCCAACCCTCCGCATAGACGATGCCTCCGGAGGCATGGCGATAGACCACCGCGTTCAACTCGATGTCCGTGAACAGGCCGTGACTCAACAGGTTGGAGTCAACGTATGCCCGGTTGCGATCCTCAATGAATCGACCGGTCTCGTCCAAACGTGCCCACGCCTTTGCCCTGGCGGCCAGACGGTCGAGCACACTCCGGACAGCGACGGCCGCCCGTTCGACGTTGCGGCGAGCCTCCGCCTCCTCCACATTCCGGAGACCGACCATCGCCAGCCGGGCAGATACGGCGTAGGTAGAGAGCACCCCCACCACCAGCGTAATGCACAAGAGAACCAATGATCTCCAGCGCGGACTCACTGTGCCTTGTCTTCCTTCTACTTATCCCCTGCACGCATGGATGAGCCACGCGACGGGGAATTCCGGACCACGGTCTCACCAAACCCCTCCGCTGACGGAGGCCGCGAGATGCGGATGACGCCGGTGAGCGACCGGCTCCGCAACGATCATGCCGCTCCGCAATCTGCTTTTCGACAATAGCTCCAGTGGCGTTTAGCGCCGTTGGCGGATTCCTCGGTGTCTCTCTGAGCCCACGATTACACCCTGGACAGAGCGTCTTCCCCGCCGACTGAGCAGCCCGGCAACAGGACAATATCGGAACAACGAGGATCGATAGGCCGACCGCCGTTATCGGTCGCCAGCGTCCAGACAAGAGGGCCGATCCCCAAGCCACGCTTGGGATCGACCCGGCAGGTTATCGGGATGCGCCCGAACCTGATTCAGAGCAACCGGCCGCTGCCGGCTACTTGTCGAAGTTCGAATCGAACGCAATGGCCGACGGAGAGAAGTCCATCCGCCGGACAAAAGCGGCTGCCTCGGCTGCGCCGTGCTCGCGATCCATGCCGCTGTCCTCCCACTCGACCGAGAGCGGCCCGTCGTAGCCAATCTCGTTCAGCGCCCGAATGATCGCCTCGAAGTCAATCGAGCCGCGGCCCAGCGAGCGGAAATCCCAGAACCGGTCGGGATGGCCGAAGCCCAAATGCCCCCCGAACACGCCCGCCCGCGTCGGCGTCTTCGACCAGTAGACGTCCTTCATGTGCACGTGGAAGATGCGGTCGCGGAAGCGGCGGATGAACTCGACGTAGTCCACACCCTGATAGCCGAAGTGGCTCGGGTCGTAGTTGAAGCCGAAGCGCTTGTGCGCCCCGATCGCCTCCAGGGCTCGCTCGGCCGACGCAATGTCAAAAGCGATCTCGGTCGGGTGCACCTCCAGGGCGAAGTACACGTCCTCGTCCTCGAACACGTCCATGATCGGCCGCCACCGCTTGGCGAAGTCCTTGAAACCGGCCTCGATCTGCCCGGGCTGAACCGGCGGGAAAGAGTACAACAGATGCCAGATGCTGCTGCCGGTGAACCCGTTTACCACCACACGCTTGAGCAGCTTCTTCACCGCGGCCGGCGCAGCATCGAAGAACTTGCGGGCCGCCCGAGCGGTGTTCATCATCTCGGTCGCAGCCCGCTGGCGCACCGCTTCCGGCTTGCCGTCACCCCACACGTGGGCCGGCAGAACGGCCTTGTGCCGCTCGTCGATCAGGTCGCACACCCCCTGCCCGGCCAGGTGATTACTGATCGACAGACTCACCAGCCCATACTTCTCCATGTGCTTCCACTTCTTCTTGCAGTACTCCTTGTCCGCGAGGGCTTGCGGCACGTTGAAGATCTCGCCCCAGCAGGCAAGCTCCAGACCCTCGTACCCGAAGGCCTTGGCCTTCTTGCACAGGTCGTCAAACTTCAGATCCGCCCACTGCCCGGTACACAAGGTGAGTGTCCTGGCCATCGTCATGAACCTCCTTCTGTCCTCGATGAACTGTGGCGCCCTATCTCAATCCCACCGCGGCCATCGCCTCGGCGGCGCTCCTGCCATCGTGTACGACCATCTTGACCGCCCGAACCACGTCCACCACGCGTTCGTGGCCCCACACGTTCCGACCTACGGTCACCCCGCGGGCACCCGCCGCAACCACGTCGGCGAACATCGTCAGGGCCGCGGCCAGCGTGTCCGTCTTCGGCCCACCGGCGGCCACGACCGGCACGGTGCATTCGGCCACTATCTCCGCGTACGCCTTGACATCGTTGCAGTACGGAACCTTGATCACATCCGTGCCGCACTCCAACGCGCAGCGCACCGCCCAGGCGATATCCTCGGGGGCAAACGAGACCCGCGGACCATCGCGGAACACGCGCGGATAGATGTGCGTGATCACTGGAAGGTCGAAGCGGGCGGCCGCCCGAACACAATCAACCACCATCCGCAGGTGCTGGCCCTCGGTCGAACCGCGAACGAAGACCGCCACCGCAATGGCGTCCGCCCCGAGCAGGACCGCATCCTCCGGCTCGGCGAACCGCTCGCAAGCCGAATCGTCCACCCGACCAATCGTGCTCTGCAGAATCCACGGCACCCGGCCGGCATATGGCTCCCAGGCCGAGGTCGCAATACCACGGTGCATGGTGACCGCATCGGGAGCACCCTCCACGATCGCGGCCAGCGTCCGCCGGACCCGCCGCAGACCCTCCGGGATCCCTTCGCCGTAGCCGATGAAATGATCCACCGCCATCGAGCACAGCCGCCCCGAAGGGTGTGAAAACAAACGGTTCAGCCTGATCCTCTTGCCGATACCCATAATCTAACCTCTGTCGCCAGGACCCGCATCATATCGCTTCAGGAACTCCTCGACCACGGCTCGCGTAGGAATCCCCACCTGCCCGCCCGGCTGCATCGCCTTCAACGCCGCCACCGCGGAGGCAAATCGCACCCGCTCGGCACGTTCCATCCCTCGAGCAAGCGCGGAAGCATACCCACCGTGGAACACGTCGCCACAACCGGTGGTGTCAACCACTTCGACCTTGAACGCGGGCTGGTGTTGCGGTTCGCTCTCACCCTTGGCCAGGTACCAGCACCCCGCCGCTCCGCAGGTGACGATCGCCGTGTCACAGCCCGACTGCCACAACTTGCAGACCGCTGCCGCCGGATCCCGCTCGCCCGTGATCCGGGCCGCAAAATCGTGGGACACGATCGGATGGTTGACCAGGGCCAGCAACTCCGCGAAACGCGGTGAGTCGTCCCGCTCGAGATCGGCCACGACCGGAATCCCGTACACCCGGGCGAGCTTCGCCCCGCGAATCGAGCCGGCGATGCCGACATGATCGGTGAACAACACCCGAGCCGAACGAATCACGTCCTCCGCCGGACCGGAAGCGTCCGCACCAACAACACCGGTGTTGTCGAAGAAGATGTTCCGCGTACCCGTGCTTTCATCCACCAGGATTATCGAATGATACGGCCGGGCGGCGGCGCGATGAACCACGTAACGGGTGTCGACACCCGCCCGCTGCAGTCGTTCGATCACAAAACGTGAGAGATCATCGTCCCCCAGAGCCGCGGCATACGCGCAGCTCGAGCCCATTCGCGCCGCGGCAACCATGGCCGTCGCGGTCAGACCACCACACTGCCGATCGCGCCGGCTGACCGCCATCTTGGCATCGGCCGGCGGATAGTACGGAAGGTAGAGAAGATCATCGACCGCGGCACATCCCAGGCCGAGCACATCGATTGCCATGTGGATCCGTTCTCCCTCACCCCTCCAGACCCGCCCGCGCGGGCGGGAGAATGCCGAGCAACGCCCCCTCGACGGTTTCGACCGATCACTGCCCCCGCACGCCCGACGACGACTCCGGCCGAGCCGCGCCGTCACCGGCCGATCAAGCTCGCTCCACCATGCCCAACAGCGTCTGAGGTGTCTGGTACAGGATCGCCCGGGCTACGTCAACGGCCTCGACCGAAGTGTACTGACCCCGCTCCACCATCCGGGCCAGGGTCCGAGCCAAAAGCTTGCGCACCAGCCAAGCCTTACCGTACGCCCACTCCACGCAGTAGGCATCGGAGAAGAAACCGATCTGCCTGTTGACCGGCAGCATCTCGAGACGCTCGGCCATGACCTGCCGGATCGTGTCCGGGAAGAAGTTGTGCCACCAATAGCCGCACAGACTCAGGTTGGGCAACCCGCGGGCCAGCGTGCACATCGATTGATTCGCATGCCGGTTTGACAAGAAGCACTGAAAATGCAGCTTCGGATGACGGCTGATCATCTCGCCCACCTGGGCGATCGTCCGCTGCGATAACCGGCTGCCGGTCTCGAAGGGGAGCGGCTCGGCCCCGAAGCTGAACTGGAATACGATGCGTTTACCGCACCGCTCCAGGCGATTCAGGAAGGCCTCGTTGATGTAGGACGCGTAGACGTCGCGTTCGGCCGCACCGGCCTGACCGCGAACGGCGAGGGCTTGCACCATCTCGGCATCACTGACCGGCCGGTAGTCGATATCGGTCGAGAGATGGGTGGCGGTGGAGAGAACGCGGTCGTACGGAATCGCGGCCATGTAGTGATCCAGGGCCGCGTGAGCATCATCCAGCGTCCGAACGGTCCGTTCGGGCAGGAGTCGCGATCCGCCCCCGATTGGCGCCGGGGTCTCCGGCGTCCTGCCCCAGCATCGTTCCAGTTCCCACAAGGCGGTGTCAAACTCGCCCCACTGGCAGCGGGTGAAGAAGCCCCACTCCAGGGCGTACTGGAGACGGCTGTCATCCTGGCCCTCTCCGCGCCGAGCCAGTTCGGTGCACGATCGCTGGATGTGGGCGCGATCCAGAATGCCGTGGTGCCAGGCCCGATCATGGGCCCGCTCGCGAATCAGGGCATCAACCTGCCGCCAGTTGTCGGCGGTGACCGGCTCGCGCCATCGGTACAGGTCCGCCAGGATGGTCCGCATCAGCCAATAGCAACTCGTGTTGCGGATCTGCGGCAGATAGGCCACGGCCTGCTCGATGCGGGCGCGAGCTTCTTCATCCGTCGGTCGCCCGGGGTACTGGGCGAGCCGCGATCCAGCCGGGCAGCCGGCGGCGTACAAGTCGCTGATCACCATGTGGTAAAGCAGAATGTCGTGCAGCCCCCTCGCTCCGAGCTGCCCGCCCACCAGGTGGGTGTGGACGTCGAACAACGGCACCTCGGCCAGACCCTCTTCAAGCTTCTTCACGATCTCCACGGTATGCATGCCGTTGACTCTCCGTCCGCAGGGCACCGGCGGCCCGCACTTAACCATCCCTGCATCCACACGCCGCCGGCCGGGGCGCCCATCCTATTCCGACTTGCCGGAACCCCTCTCCGCGTGGAGCGGGAGCAGCTTGATGTTCTTGTACCAGCACGGGCTGCCGTGGTCCTGCAAGCCGATGTACCCGGTCCGCGGGAACTTGGCGTAGGCGATCTCGGTGAACTTGTGAGTCGAACCGTCCGGCCGCTTGCCCGGCTCGGTAAACTCGTCGAGGTTCATGCGCGTGACCTGCTGGCCGTTCAACTCGACCTCGATGATGTGGCGATCGCAGGTCACGACGATGTGGTTCCACGCCCCGGCCGGCCGCATCGCGTTCCTCTTCGGCTTGGCCAGATCGTAGATCGCCCCGGTGTCGTGGTAGCCGGAGCCCGTTGTGTCGTCGATCGCCACTTCAAGACCGTTGAAGCCGACGTCCCAGCCCGGCTTGGGCTCGAGCGAGAAGACCCGCGTGAAGATCCCACTGTTGCAGCCCTTGGCGATCTTGAAGTCCATCGACCACGCAAAGTCAGTCCATGGCTTCTCGTGAATCACCATGTACCCGCCGCACTTGTGCGGATTGATGCATCCATTCTCGACCGGCATCTTGCTGGGCTCCCTGCGATCGGTGGTCCAGCCGTTGAGCGTCTTCCCATCGAAGAGCAGCTGCCAACCAGCCCTCTTCTCCTCTGGCGTCAGGACATTGTCCGGCACGCCGAGGTTCTTTACGCGAATGTTGCGATAGCGAACGAACTGCCGGGTAGAATTCCCGCCTCCGTGGACCTGCAGGGCGATGCTGCCCTGGTCGGGCAGCCGCTTCTGCTTGTCCTTCCACGCCATGGTCTTGACGCCGTTGATCCAGGTGAAAATGGTCGGCGGGTTGCCGGTGATGCGGGCCCGCAACTCGTTCCAGCCCGGTTTCCACAACTCCTTCCACTGCTCCGCCGTAAACGGGCAGGGAAAGGCCGTGTGGTCGACAATCTCGATGTCCCGGGGCGTACCGAGCGTTCGGAAGTTCAGGGCCCCGAAGCCGCCGATCCCCTCGCCGTAGACGCCCATCAGGCTGCCGCGGTTGTGATAGTCAATCATCGCCTGGTAGCACCGACCATCCTCCGTGCTCCGCAGGAACAGCCCGCTGTCTGGACCATAGTCGTTGTTCATTTCCAGGGCGACCTCGAAGTCACGGTACTGAGCGTCGGTGATGACGATGCCGCCGTTGCCGGGCTTGTCCTGACTGCCCTGAATGGCTCCGCCCTGCACAACCCACCGCCCACCGGTGCCATGACCCGTCCGCGTGCTCACATGCCAGCCGTCCAACGTCTTGCCGTCGAAGATCGGCACGAAACCCTCTTCCGCGGCCAGAGCACGCTCTGCCTCCGTCGACAGCCCGATTCCGCAAACCGCGAGCAAGACCAGTGTCCAAAGGCCGTTCCGCTTCATGGTTCACCTCGACTCTTGCCGACTGGGCGGACACGCCCGGTTAAGAAAGGCCACCAGATCAAGCCCCAAAGGTCGTACCTTTGCCGCGCCAACGCGTTGCCTGTGCTTTTAACACGACATCGGGGGCAGCGTCAACAACCACCAAAAGAGGTAATAGTCTCTTTCTTGACTGCTCGAGACGGACTGGTCATAATTCGTATCGTCCCGTTGAGGGGGCCGACACCCCCCACGGGCCCCGACCATCACCACGGAGGGCACGACCCGACATGGCACCCTACACCCCAATCAACCGCCGCAGATTCCTCAAGGGCGCCGGCCAGGCGGCGGCCGCCAGCATCGCCCTGCCCTACTGGATACCGTCGTCGGCACTGGGCGAGGCCGATCAGGCTGCACCGAGCAACCGGCTGGTCGTCGGCTGCATCGGAACCGGCGGGCAGGGCCGCTACGACATGAACGGCTTCCTCGCCTCCGCCGACGCCCAGGTAGTGGCCGTCTGCGACGTGAAACGCGAGGCCCGCGACGCAGCCCGCGACCAGGTCAACAACCACTACAAGACACAAGACTGCAAGGCCTACGACGATTTCCGCGAGCTGCTCGCCCACGACGACATCGACGTCGTCCAGATAGCCAGTACCGACCAGTGGCACGTTCTCCACGCCCTGGCGGCCGTCCGGGCGGGCAAACACGTCTACGTCGAGAAGCCCCTCGGCATGAGCATCGAGGAGCTGAAGGTCCTGCGCGCGGATTGCCATCGCTACGAGCGGGTCTTCCAGTTCGGTACCCAGCAGCGGTCCAGCCCCCAGTTCCGCCAGGCCTGTGAACTGGTTCTCAACGGCCGCATCGGCAAGCTCCAGACCATCAAGGTCTCCGCCCCGGCTGGCGCCAACGAACGAACCGGCGAGCGCGGCTACGCCGCGGCCCCCGTGCCCGATGGCTTCGACTACGACATGTGGCTCGGACCGGCCCCCTGGACTCCCTACACACCCAAGCGAACCGTCAGCCCGTACTGGTTCCACATCAGCGACTACTCGCTGGGCTACATCGCCGGGTGGGGCATTCATCACATCGACATCGCCCAGTGGGGCAGCGGCATGGAACTGACCGGGCCCGTTGAGATCGAAGGCTCGGGTCTGTTCCCCGGCCACGACGGCCTCTGCGACAATCCGCTCAACTGGGATGTGGACTACCTCTACCCCAACGGCGTTCGCGTCCACTTCACCAGCGACGGGCGACAGAACCGACACGGCATCCTCTTCGAGGGCAGCGAGGGCTGGATCTACGTCAACCGCGAGGTCATCGACGCCAATCCCAAGAGCCTGCTCGGAGAGAGGACCAAGGCCGACGGCATCCATTTGCCGGTCAGCAGCCAGCACCAGCAGAACCTGCTGGACGCGATCAAGAACGGCCGGCAGCCCGTCTGCCCGATCGATGTAGCCGTCCGCTCCGACACCGTCTGCCATCTGAGCCACATTGCCCTGCACCTGGGCCGTAAGCTTCGCTGGGATCCGGTTAAAGAGGAGTTCATCGACGACCCGGCGGCCAATGCCCGCTTGCAGCGATCCATGCGGGCACCGTGGCACCTGTAATCTGGAGGTGAGGGACCATGCCGATCAACGTGCTCATCCTGACCGGGGCCAACAACCACGACTGGCAGGCAACCACGCCGGTCATCAAGCAGATCTTCGAGGGCCACGCCCGCTTCGCCGTCGTGGAGGTGATCACCGATCCGGCCAGGTGCGATGCCGCCACCTTCGCCCAGTGCGATATCGTGGTCAGCAACTGGTCGGCCTATCCGGCCATGAACGGCCATCAGTGGGGAGCGGCCGCCGAGAAGGCCTTCGTGGACTTCATCAAGAGCGGGCATGGTTTCGTCGCCATCCACGCGGCCAGCGCGACCTCCCAGGATTGGCCCGAGTTCCAGCAGCTTCTCGGCCTGACCTGGGGTCTCGACAAGACCGCCCACGGTGCCTACCACCCTTTCAAGGTCGCGATCGAGAACCATGACCACCCGGTCACCAAGGGCATGCCCGACTTCTGGATCACCGACGAGCTGTGGCACAACATGGTCAACCTCTCCGGCCAGCCGATCCCCACGCTGTGCAAGGCGTGGTCTGAGCCGGAGTTCGGCGGCACCGGCAAGTTCGAGCCGGTCCTCGTTCCGACACAACTTGGCACCGGGCGCGGGCTGAACCTCGTTCTCGGCCACGACGCGGCAGCCATGCAGAACCTCGCTTGGCAAACGCTGCTGCTCCGCGGCACCGAATGGGCGGCCACCGGCCAGGTCACCCTGCCCATCCCCGAGAATTGGCCGGGCTCGTCCGCCGAGGCCGTCGTCACCGGTGTCGATCCGGACGCGGCCATCAAGGCGGTCCTCGAATTCGAGTTCGGCCAAGACCGCCAGCCGCTCTACATCGTCGAGCAACTGGTCAACGCCTCGACCGCCCACAACCACGAGGCTGCCATTGCCGCGCGCAAGCAGCTCGCGGCCAAGCTCGCCGCCGCTCTCGAAGCGTGCAAGACGCCGCAAGCCAAGAGCTTGCTCTGCAAGCAGCTGGCAATGATCGGCGGTCCCGACGAGGCCAAGAACCTCCCGCCACTCCTGGGGCAGGAGGATACCGCCGACATGGCCCGCTTCGCGCTCGAACGGATCCCCGGTGAAGCGGCGTCGCATTCGCTCCGCTCATCGATGAGCAAGCTCAGCGGCAAGCCGGCCATCGGTGTGGTCAACTCGATGGGCAAGCGCGCTGAGCCCGAGGCGCTCAAAGAACTGATCCCGCTCCTGAGCAGCAGCGGTCCGGCCATCGTCGAAGCAGCTGCCGCCGCACTGGGCAAGATCGGCAGCCAGGAAGCGGCCGAGGCCCTGGGAGCGATTGTGCCCAAGGTCCCCAAGCAGATCCGGCCGTCGGTCGCCGACGCCCTCCTCCGCTGCGCCGACAAGCTTGCCGCCGCGGGCAACAAGGACGCGGCCGAGAAGATCTACCGGCTCTTCGACACCGATACCGAACTCAGAGGCCCGCGCCTGGCCGCCCGGGCCGGACGGGTCGCACTGAGGAGGTAGGCTCGCCTCAGTCGTTACTCGCTTCGCGGCCTTCATGGGCGTTTCGTTTTCATCACCAGATCCACCGCGTCCTCGAGATCGCGCATCGGCGTCTTGAGTGTCGTTTGCGCGAGGGTGTTATCCAAGGACACATCCCTCGGCCGAGCGACACGGCCGGGGATCGTACTCGGATCGTTGGGCACGATCAGATCGGGTGAGAAGCCGACGTGTGCCGCGATCCGCCGGGCCATATCCACCCGCGGCACGACCTCGTTGCCCGCGAGGTGGATGCGGCCCGGGAACTCGTTGCCCGCCAATTCCAGCAGCGCCCGACCGGCCGTCACCACATCTACCGGCGTGCGAATCTCCGCCTGCGGCACGCCCACCTGCTTGCCTTCGTTCAACGCGGCCAGCATCTTCGGCAGAAACGTATTGCCCCGCCCGAAGAACGGCAGCCCCATCACGATCGCCAGCCGGCCGATCGCCCAGTTCGCGGCTGTCTCGACCACCGCCGTCTCGGCCTCCAGCTTCGTCTGGCCGTAGTAGTTCACCGGCCCGGGTGCATCGTCCTCGCGATAGCCGCCCTTCTCGCCGTCGAAGATCGTATCCGTCGAGACGTGTACGAGCCGCACGCCGTCATCCCGACATAGCTCGGCCATGAGCCGTGCCGTATCGACGTTCACTCGCCGGGCCTCGTCCTGATGATTCTGGCAGTATTCGATATCCGCGATGGCCGCCGAGTGAATGACCGCGTCCGGCCGCGCCTCGTGGAACGCTCGCGTGACCTGCCCGGCATCGAGCAGATCCAGCCGGTGCCAGACCAGCCCTTCCCGTCGGATCGGTGCCTCACGGCCGGAGAACGCATGAACCTCCCACGCGTCCCCCGCCTGGCAGACGATACTCCCCCCGACGAAGCCCGATGCACCTGTCACGATCAGACGTCGCTTCATACCTGACCTTCTCACCGGCCTTGGGCGGTCCTATTTTCGCAGCCTGGCCGCCATGAGGAGGTTGGCGGCCCACGGAGACAGGATTGCCCCCAGGACGAATACCCCGAACAGAAGGCTGCTCACGGCCTTCACGAGTGCCTGCACCTCGGCGGTTGCCGTGGTGTGGGCGACGACCCCATCGAGGCCGAGCGAGGCGAAACCGCAGAAGGCCATGGCGGCGGTGAGCGACGCCATCGTCCGGCGCGGCCAGCCCGGAGGGCAGCTGAAGGTCCCGGCGAGGGGGATGATCAGCAAGCCGCACACGAGTGCGGCGTAGGCCATCCATGAGCTGCGGAGCCACACGGCGGCGCCGAGGGCCAAAGCGGTTCCCAGCACACACGCTCCTATCCAGTTAGAAGCACGGACCTCCTCGGGGCTCAGTACCATTCGCCCGAAGCGATTCAGACGCAGGAGCAGATTGAACAGCGGGTTGGCGACCCAGGACAGAAAGACGAAGGCCAGGTAGAGCAGGAGGAAGGGCAGAATGAACGGAGCCCAACCGGGATGATGCCTGGCGAAGCTGCTCAGCATGCGGAAGGCGACGTAGGCGCCGATGATGAGGCCCCACCGCACCCCGGGGCTGAGGGCGCTCATCCACAGGAAGTAGCGGAGCATGAGCCCGTAGACGATGTTCTTGGCCCGCAGGGACGCGACGATGCCTTGCCGAGCCCACTCGTTCTCGGGGTCGAGCCGGAGGGCCTCGCGGAAGTGCTCGAGGGCCTTGGCCGGTTGATGC
The DNA here is from genome assembly GCA_018003015.1 of Phycisphaerae bacterium. Lineage (NCBI taxonomy): Bacteria > Pseudomonadati > Planctomycetota > Phycisphaerae > Phycisphaerae bacterium. The sequence goes on from JAGNEZ010000005.1 coordinate 13,555, forward strand.
TGATAGAGGAGATTCCAGCCGAGGTTGGCGTGGGTGACGGACTCTTCCGGCTCGTCGGCCAGGGCGGCATGGAGTGCCGCGTGGGCTTCCTGCTTGCGACCCATCCGCGTCAGGGCGATGGCCCGGATGTTGGCGCACTGGGTGTTGCCCGGATCGATGGCCATGCCCTGTTCGGCGGCCTGGAGGGCGGCCGGCCATTGGCGCTGCTGGAAGAGGATGTTTGCCCGGAGGGCGTGGTACGGAGCCTCCTGCGGGTCGAGCCGGATGGCTTCCTCGATGGCGCGTCCGGCCTCGTCGAGGCGATTGCGGTCGTGCAGCACGACGGCCATGGCGTAGTGCGAGAAGGACGCGTCCGGGGCGGAACCGATGGCGGCCCGGGCGGACTCCGTGGCCTCCTTGTACCTCTCTGTGCCCGCCAGGCAGATGGCGAGCATGGCGTGCCCCCAGCCGTCGTCCGGATCTTCGGCGAGCCCCTGGCGGAGTTCGGGTTCGGCGAGGTCAAACCGCGATTGGCCGATCAAGGCGCTGGCTCGTGCGAAGTGGATGTTCATGTCAGCCTGAGGTACTTGAGGACGTCGTCGTAGAGACCGCCCTGATTGGCGTAGACCGCATAATTCCGGGCCGTCGAGAACCACTCGCGGGTGGACGGCTGCACCTTCTTTGCCCCGGTGGCCAGGTCCTTGGTGGTCAGTGGCGAGGGCGTGCCGGCCTTCATCGCCTCGCGGAGCTTGTCCTCGATGGCCATGTCGACCACGGCCTTGAGGTCGGCTCCGGAGAAGTTCTCGGTCGCCTTGGCCAGCTTATCATAGTCCAGGTCGCTGAGCGGCTTACCCCGGCAGAGGATTCGCAGCACCGCCGCCCGGGCGGTTGTGTCGGGTGGGGGAATGAAGAGGATGCGGTCGAACCGCCCCGGTCGCCGGAACGCTGAGTCGAGATGCCAAGGGGCATTGGTGGCGGCGAGGATGAGCACGCCATCGTTGGAGGCCTTGGCCCCGTCGAGTTCGGCGAGGAACTGGTTGACGACCTGCCGCCCGGCGCTGCCTCGCAAGTCGCTGCGGCTGGCTCCGAGGGCGTCCACCTCGTCGAAGAAGAGCACGCACGGCCGATTGCCGCGGGCCTGCTCGAAGACCTGGTGCAGGTTGCGCTCGCTGTTGCCCAGCCACATGTCGAGCACGTCGTTGATCCCGACGACGAGGAAGCCGGCCTTGATTTCGCCAGCTGTTGCCCGAGCCAAGTGGGTCTTGCCACACCCGGGTGGGCCGTACATAAGAATACCCCCGCCGATCGGTTTGCCGTAGGCCTCATACAGTTCGCGATGGGTCAGCGGGTGGATGATCTTGAGGCGGATTTCCTCCTTGACCGATTCCATTCCGCCGACGTCGGCAAAGGTGATCTTGGGCCGCTCCATCTGGAGATCGGGGCCGGGGGTCGAATCGCCGCCGATCCCCATACGGATGCGTCCGTTGTCGACTTCGTCCTCCGGTTCGCTGCCCACGCCGAGCCGTTCGGCGAGTTCCTCATTGGCCGCACCGGGATCGGCCTCGATGGCTCGTTTGTATTGACGGACTGCTCGTTCCGCGTTGCCCTCCTGGAGCAGGAGCCGGGCGTGCAGGACGTAGATCGCCGCCGGGGTATCCGGGCGTTTCAGGAATTCCTCGACGATGACCAAGGCGTGGCTCTGCTTGCCCGCCTGGTAGAACGCCTGGGCCAGCCCGACCTTGAGCTCGCGGGCGTCGGCCGCCTGGGCCAGTCCTGCCCGGAAGACCTCGATGGCTTCTTCTGCTCGTCCGACGCGGAGCAGCAAATCACCGAGATGCCGCCGGAGGGCGAGGTTGTCCGGGGACGCCTCGAGGGCGGCGCGAAGGGCCTGGATGGCATCGTTTCCATGGAGCATAGGTGTTCGAGCCTACCGGCCCCCCCTGCTCAGGTCAACGCGTTGCCGGCCTGGGGAAGCTCGGGGGCGTGGGCCGAACGGGACCGCGCCGGTGCCTCTTGGGCGTCGTCCAGGCGGAACGGGTGGCGTGTTTTTAGGCATTCGCGATTCCGGTGGCGTTCGTCGCGGCAGGTGAGCACGTCTTCTAGGTCAAACGAACCCATTGGTCCGACGCGGGAACCGCGTTTTCAGGGCTACCGACCGGTCTCGACGTCCGATGGTGCACACATCGCAGCGCCAAACGAAGCCAATTGCGCGGTCAGCGGTCGGCAGTCGGCGGTTGCCGCTCAGTCCCCGGGCGGTCAAGCAAAGAAGCTCCCTTGGCGGGTCTTCCGTTGTTCGGACGAGCGCTTGATGTCGCCGATCGCGGCTGGTGTCCGTGATACGCACGCCGGTTCTGGTCACGCTGGCTGTCGTGTCCGGCAGGCACGCACCAGGGATGAGCTGACAGCTGGCTGTTGGCCGGAGAGGGGGCGGGAGAAGCTATCGAGATTTCAAAGAGCTGGGAGGCGAACCGAGGGGATCGTCCTCTACACTCATATCACTTGTCCCATCCCGGGCGTGGAAAAGCAGCCGTGAGCGATCAGTGGTCAGCAAGAGGAACGGATGGAACCTCACGGCGTTTGAAATAAACGGACCTGTCCCGTTTATCCGGGCCCAGCGAAAGGGTCTACACTCCGCCGGCGCCTCAAAAACAGCAGCAGTGCCGTTCCATCCTGATACCTTTCTTGTTCGACGATCGTCAGCAATTCTCTTAGCTGGGCCGGGCCGGCGTTCTTAAGCAGGCTCATCGTGTCAACCTGGGGCGGGGGCCTTTGCTGCCCTGATGAGGGCGCGGGGCTCGGTTGGCCCGAAGCTGGACGGCAGCATCTTGACATTGGTTCGGGGCGCGGTGTACAAGAGAGTGGAACGGGGATGGGCGTGGGGCGGCAGATGCCCCCGCCGTCATATCTGAATGGTCCTGTGTCGGGAGGGCGCGAAGGAGCAACGGCGATCAACCGAGGCAGATGTCCGGGGGCAGGGTGCACGTTGACCCGCCTGTGGACGGCCTAGCGCCGGATGACCCTCTGCCTTGTTCACGCCCGCAACCGTCATCGGATTGAGCAGGTTTGAGAATCTATTAGGGTTTTTTGGTACCATCCACGAGAATGGAAGGAGAGCCTCATGTATCCCGAGGATTCAGGACAGCGGACCGGTGTGGGCCTTGTCATGCGGATTGTCGTCGGCCTACTGCTGACGTCCACCTTCGCCGCCCAGGGCGCGCCGCTGATCACGTCCGTGACGGATGTTGCGGGCAATCCGCCCTTGATGAACTATGGCGGCATCTACGGGTCGCAGCGTGAGAACGACAGCGGCTATCCCAACGCCACTCCGCCGGTGGCTCCGGCCATCCTATACTTCGGCGATCGTGTGTTCTGCATGACCGACCGGACGCACCAGTACGTGGCCCCGCGGTTTGAGGCGACCAGCGGCGTGCTGGGCGGGGATGCTCTGGGAGTCATTCCGCCCTACCTGGTTGGCGGCGAGTACGTTTCTACCCGGAATGACAACAAGAACGTTGCCGGTTTCCAGATTTCGGTCACGGTCGGCGCGGACGTCACCGCGTACCTGCTCATCGACAATCGGAATGGTGACACCAACAACGGTAATCCGCCCACGCTCGGGAACGGCACCATGGACTGGGTGGCTGCCGACGGGTGGACTCAGGCGGATACCGGTCTCTCCCCCAACATGCCGGACGGCTCGCGGCAGCCCGACTTCGTCGGCATCGACGAGGGAAGCAACCTCAATCCTGATCCCCCCAACACGGGCGCGGACTTCAACAACCGTCTGACGCTCACCACCAACCTGACTGGAGCCCCGGACAATTACTTCACCGTCTACAAGCAGGAGTTCAACGCCGGGGCGACGATCGTGTTGAAGGAAGGCGACCTGGTGAACAGCAACAACGTGCACGGCATGGTAGTCGTCCCGAGACCCAGGGTCGTACCCGTCTGCGGTTTGCTGGTCGGCCCCGGGAACGTCTCGGCGCAGACCGCCGCGGGGGGCGCCGATCCAGTCGACTCGGTGGTCACCGTCCGGGCGTTCGGTGACGGCCCGGTTTCCTATCAGGCCCAGGAACTCGATGCCGACCAGAACGTCGCTAACGTTCCGTGGATGTCGCTGAGCAAGACCTTGGGCGGGCCAGTGGCCCCCCTGGGCAGCGACACGCTGTCGATCATTTACAGCATTACCGGCTTGAAGGTCGGAGTCTACAAGGCTTACGTCCGGATAACCGACACGTGCGACCCGACCCGGACATATCTGAGCGAAGTGACTCTTAGGATCCTTCCTGCGGACAGTGTCATCATTGGGATTTCGGAGTCCGGCGGCGATGGCGCAGGCTGGCCGGGTGCGCCCACCTCGCAGCGCGAGAATGACTACGGTTATCCCACCGCGGTGCCGCCGATTTCCGGGGCCATCGTGCCCTTCGATGCCAGCGCGCCGGGCGCACGGGTGTTCGCCTTCACCGACCGCACGCACCAGTACGTCAGCGCTCGCTACGTCGAGGGAAGTGGCGTGCTGGCCACGGGCGGCGGCAATGTCGCTCCGGGCATACCGCCCTACCTGGTCGGCGGAGAGTATGTCTCGACCCGCAACAACAACCGCGACAACGCCGCCTTCAAGCTCAACGTCACCATCAATCCGAACCTGACCCGCGGCGTCTGGGCGTATCTGCTGCTGGACAACCGACTTGGGCCTTCGGGCAACCAATCCAACGCCGACCCGCCGGTTCTGGGGAACGGCCTGATGGACTGGGTCGCGACTGACGGATGGGCCCAGTACAGCACCGGGATGTTCCCGAACGGACAGCCCGACTATGTGGGTATCGACGAGGGAGGGACGCCGGGAAGCTGGAACGATCGCGCGGTGAATGCTGGCGGCCTTGATCAGTACCCCACCCAGTTCTACACCGTCTATCGGAAGGGTTTTGCCGGCGGCGAGATCATCCCCCTTCAACAGCAGAACGGTGGCGGCATCAACATGTACGGTCTGGTGGTGGTTCCGAGGATCCCGTGCCAGCTCAGCGTTCCGGGCAGTGTCAGCGCCACCGGGCTGCAGGATGGGGCCAACCCGACCAATGTCATTGTGTCCATCAAGAACACCAGTGACGATCCGGTGGGTGTTTCCTACACGGTCGCCGAATTGGACGAGAACCAGAATGGTGCAGACGTACCCTGGCTGGCCATCAGCAAGCTCGGCGGAGGGCCGATTGCCCAGGGCGCGACGGACACGCTGACACTCAGCTTTAATACGGCGGGCATGCTGATGGGCGACTACGTGGCTCATCTGCGGTTCACCAACGATTGCCCCGAACCGAAATCCAAGTTCATGAGAGTCGTCCTGACCATCCAACCGCCGGACCTGCGACTCCCGCAGCGGATGGCTCCCAACGGGATGTACGTCCAGCAGGTTGGCTCCATGACCTGGGACCAGGCCCGGGTGCACTACAACGCCAACATCAAGGGCAATCTGCCGACCTTCCAGGGTGTTCCCGGTGACTGGACCGTCCCGGCGGACCGGTACATCGGCACGATCATTGGCAGTCACGCCGATATGTGGCTGCCGGGAACCGACTCCGACGGGATCAGCTCCCTGGACGGCGCGAATCTGGGAGCCCTTCTGGGCACGGTCGAGGACACGTTCAAGTGGCTTGACGGCACCGCCGTCCCCACCGGTGACGTCAGCGTCGGCGGCCCGTGGAACACGGGCGAGCCCAACGACTACAACCTGGGCGTTCCCGGCGAGGATGCCATGGAGATCTACGCCAGTGGTTTGTGGAACGACAACGTCGTCGGGACGACGCTCGACCCGGCTCAGGGAGGTGGGGCTCGCCCGTACTACCTCCTGTACGACGGTGTGGATCTGAGCGCCCAGGGCAAGTTCAGAGTCATGTACCGGCCTGGCACGACCGCCAACCTGACCGAGGCGATCAATCTGCTCAATGGTCCGGCCGTCCTGGGGGATGCCAAGGGCCAGTACTACGCGATCAGCTTCGGCGACCCCGGCACAGGAGGGGGTGGGACCGGGAGCGGCGGCGCCTGGCGCGACTGGCCGAAGGCCCCCTGGCCGACGGATGATCCGGTGGTGGCCAACAATGACGACGATAATTTCGTGAGCCGATCGACCGGCATCCTGATTGTTCCGGAGGCGGGGCAGTACACTTTTGTCGTCGCCCACGATGACGATTGCCTGTTCACCGTCGGCACTCAGCAGGCCGTCGGCGGGCCGTGCGATGGCTCCCAGCCGGTCTGCTCTCAGACCACGCTGGGGGGAGCAACGGCGAACGCCGTGGTGGTGACGTTTGCCCAGGCTGGTGAGTACCCGATGGAGCTGATCCAGAGAGAAGGTACTGGAGCATCTTACCTCCAGCTGTTCGCCGCTCAGGGCGACCGCACGGACGAGTTCAACAAGGGCTACCGTCAGGTCTTCCGTCTGGTTGGTGATGTGCTCGGCGGCGGCCTCGCGGTCAAGACGATCCCGGATGTGTGCGGTGTGGTGTTCGCCGATCGGGACCATGACGGGGATGTGGACCAGGTCGATTTCGGCCAGTTCCAGGCTTGCTTCAGCGGTAGTCTTGCCGCTCCAACCGACTGCAACTGCTTCGATCGGGACGGCTCCGACGCCTCGGGTGATGGTGACGTGGATGTGATGGACCTCCTGGCGTTCATGAATTGTTACACCGGTCCGGCGGTCGCTTGGTCGCAAGCGACGAATCCTGACTGCATCCCCGAGCGTCCATAGGCTATTCGAGGTGTGCAGGGGGGGCGGCGCGCGTAGCCGCCTCCCTGCTCGCACACCTCTCTGACGCTGCAACCACCTGCGGAAGCCCCCCCCCACCTTCGAACCGAACTTCGCTGAACCCGAGGCAGTGAGTGGTTACGGACCGTCGCCCGAGAAGCCCCTCCCGAATCGGATGGCACCCCGATCCGAAGGTGAACCCTTGCTCCACCAAGTCCACAGGAGTCATCTGCGGAATCGCTGGCGGGGGGTGGGGCGGGCTTGCAATGCGGAACGCGAAGCCTTATAGTACCGAACGAAGAATGGAAAGAGTGTAAGGGAAATGTTAGGTTTGGCATCGGCCGGAGCGGACTCCGGCGGGTGGACCTGAACCGTAACGGAAGGTGCTGCAGGCAGTTATGGCGATCACGGCTGAACAGAAGCGGGAATTGGTCGGAACGCACCGGACCCATGAGAAGGACACCGGATCGCCCGAAGTCCAGATTGCCTTGTTGACGCAGCGGATCAACCAATTGACCGAGCATCTCAAGACGCACAAGAAGGATGAGTCTTCGCGGCGTGGACTGCTGATGATGGTTGGTCACCGGAATGGTCTGCTGAAGTACCTGGCGGCCACCGACCGCCAGCGGTATCTGAGCTTGATTGCCCGTCTCGGCCTGCGCAAGTAGCCTGCTCTGGCACGCATCCTCCGGCCACTCTGGTTCCTATCGAAGCGCTCCGGGCCAATCCCCAGGCACTGGGTGCTTCAAGTTCCGGCTGCCTGATGAGCAACGACACAAGACGCCCTGCATCCGGCGACCGACGAGGTTGCTCACCTACCTGGCGTTTCTCTCTTCACTCGTTTTCGAGCTTACAGTTGAGGTTATGGTTATTCAAGTAGGACAGTGGTTAAGGCGGTATTGAATGGAAACAATCAGAGTTGAAACAGAGGTTGGTGGCCGCAAGCTCGTCCTGGAGACGGGCAAGATCGCCAAGCAAGCTGACGGCGCGGTGATGGTCAGCTACGGAGACAGTGTAGTTCTGGGCACGGCGGTTCGTGCCGCTCCCCGGGAGGGGATCGACTTTTTCCCGCTGACGGTGGATTACCGGGAGAAGGCGTATGCTGCGGGCAAGTTTCCCGGGGGTTTCTTCAAGCGGGAGGGACGGCCGACGAGCAAGGAAATCCTGACGATGCGGATGATTGACCGGCCGATCCGCCCGTTGTTTCCTGAAGGTTTCATGGACGAGATCCAGATTCAGTGTTTTGTGTTGGCGGCCGATCCGACGCTGGATTCGGACATTTCGGCGATTGTGTCGGGTTCGGCGGCTCTGTCGCTGAGTTCGGCTCCGTTTGAAGGTCCGATTGGTGCGGTTCGCGTGGGTCGGGTGGAGGGGCAGCTGATCATCAACCCGACGTATGCGCAGCTTGAGGTTTCCGACCTGGACATGATTCTGGCCGGTCACAAGGACGCGGTGAACATGATCGAGGTGGGTGCCCGGGAGATCAGTGAGGAGGTTGCGGCGGAGGCGATCGCTTTTGGTTACGAGTCGATCAAGGCGATCTGTGCGGCGATTGCGGAGTTACGGGGGAAGGCGGGCAAGGAGCGGGCCTGGGTGCCGCCGGAGCCGAACAGGGAGTTGGCCCGGCTGGTGCGTGAGAAGACGTACGATGAGTGTGTCAAGCGGCGTCAGATTGTCGGGAAGCTGGAGCGGCAGGCGGCGATGAAGGAGTTGTACGATTCGGTGATGGACGAGTTGTCGCCGAAGGACGTGGAGAAGCCGCCGTTTGAGCGGAATGCGGTGTTCGATGCGTTGCAGAAGATTGAGGAGGAAGTGATCACCAATCTGGTGCTGACGACGGGTCGGCGGACGGACGGGCGTGGACCGACGGATCTGCGGGAGATCAGTGGCGAGGTGGGTTTGTTGCCGCGGACTCACGGTTCGGCCCTGTTCACGCGTGGTGAGACACAGGCGATTGTGGTGACGACCCTGGGTACTGCGCGGGACGAGCAGATCATTGACGGGCTGGCGGAGGAGTATCGGCGCAAGTTCATGCTGCACTACAACTTCCCGCCGTTCTGCGTGGGCGAGGCCCGGCGGATCAGTGGTCCCGGTCGCCGGGAGATTGGGCATGGTGCTTTGGCGGAGCGGTCGTTGGAGGCGGTGCTTCCGAATGTCGAGCAGTTTCCGTACACGATCCGGGTGGTCAGCGAGATCACCGAATCGAACGGTTCCAGCTCGATGGCGAGTGTCTGCGGGGGCACGCTGGCGTTGATGGATGCGGGGGTACCGATTTCCCAGCCGGTCGCGGGCATTTCGATCGGCAGTTTTCACAACGATGAGAAGCGGATGTTGGTGACGGACATCATTGGGGAGGAGGACCACTTTGGGGACATGGATTTCAAGGTTGCGGGGACGCAGCGGGGCATTACGGGAATTCAGTTGGACTTGAAGGAGCGGGGAATTTCTCAGGAGACGATCGTAGCCGTACTGGCCCAGGCCAAGGCTGCCCGGATCCAGATACTGCGGAAGATGCTGGCGGTGCTTTCGCGTCCCCGGAAAGAAATCAGCCGGTACGCACCGCGGATCTTGACGATGAAGATCAATCCTGAGAAAATCGGGGCGGTCATCGGGCCGGGCGGCAAGGGTATCCGGGGCATCGAGGGAACGACCGGTGCCACGATCGATATCGAGGACGATGGCAGTGTGACCATTTCTTGTTTGGAGATGGAAGGCGCCCTCAAAGCACGAGAGATGATCGAACTGATCACGGAGGGTGTCAAAGTCGGGACGATCTGCACTGGGCGAGTGACCAGCGTGAAGGATTTCGGTGCGTTTATTGAAGTTGCACCGGGACAAGACGGGCTGTGCCATATCAGCGAACTGTCGGACGGGTTTGTCAAGTCGGTGAATGAAGTTTGCCGTGTCGGCGACCAAGTGCGTGTCAAGGTCATCGCCGTCGACGATCAGGGACGGATCAAGTTAAGCCGCAAGGTTCTGCTCCTTGAGGAAGCGGCCGAGGCGAAGAAACAGTAGCGCACGAAGCCCACCTGTGCCGGCGCGGCGGAGGAGTCTGCCATGGACGTCGGTACGGTGAAATGGTTCGACAGCAAGAAGGGCTTTGGTTTCATCAAGGGCCACGAGGAAGGGCACGACATTTTCGTGCACTACTCCAGCATTGAAGGCGACGGTTTCCGCAGCCTGAAGAATGGTGAGCCGGTCGAGTACGAGTTGATCGAGTCCGCCAAGGGTCTCCAAGCCCAGCATGTTCGACCGCGGAAGGGCATCGCCTCGACCGTGGCGTCGTAAGCGGGGGCGGGTGTTATCGGCGGATGGGATGTCCGGGGTGTTCCGGGCCTTCGAGCCTGCGGGACCGTTGTGGGTCTCTTCGGCGATCAGCGGCGATGTGGCGGGCGTACACGCGTTCACCGGGCACTTAACCTTTAACCTCGTTTGTTTTAAGATGATTTCACTTCTGCGCGGGGTCCGAGGTTTGCGCGGAAGGTGGGTTATGTTTGGCAGGTTCGTATGGGTGACACGGCTTTCATCCTGATTGTGGAGGACGATGGCGGGCACGCGGAAGCCTTGGCCAACGGGCTGCGTGAGCAAGGGCACGCCTGCCGTGTGGTCCAATCGGCGGCTGAGGCCTTGGAAAGCCTGCACAGCCGGCAGCCCGACGTCATCCTGGCCGAGAAGCAGCTTGTTCAGGCGGAAGGCAACGGCAGCGTGTTGCGGGAATCCGAGCGGCTGGCCCCGGACGCGGAGATCATTCTCATGGCCCCGGAGGAGGAGGCTCACGTTTCCGGGGGCGAGATCCATGGAGGCCAGAACCGGGTATTCCAGGTTGTGGCCAAGCCGGTGTCGTTCGAGGACATTCAGGGCGTGATTCACCGGGCCGCGGAGTTGGCCAAGCGGCACCGTGCTGATCGAGCCCTGAAGGAGCAGGCTGAGCGCCGCTTCGAGTTTGAGGGCATTGTCACGGGCAACAGCCACATGATGCGGATCATCCGCATGATCCAGCGGGTTGCCAACAGCAAGCTGACCGTGTTGATTCTGGGGGAGTCCGGCACTGGCAAGGAGCTTGTCGCCCAGGCGATTCACCGTCACTCTCCGCGTACCCGGAAGCCCTACCGGGCGATCAACTGTGCGGGCCTCAACGAGAACCTGCTGGAGAGCCAGCTTTTCGGGCACGTGAAAGGTGCTTTTACGGGAGCGGTCAGTGATCACAAGGGGCTGTTTGAGGTCGTGGATGGAGGGACGCTGTTTCTGGACGAAGTGGGCGACATGCCCATTCCCATGCAGGCGAAGCTGCTGAGGACGCTGGAGAACGGCGAGATTCTGCCGGTGGGTGGCAACGAGATACGCCGGGTGGATGTCCGGGTGGTGGCCGCCACTCGGCGTGACATTCGCGAGATGGTGGAGAAGCACACCTTCCGGGACGATCTGTTCTACCGGCTGAACCAGGCGGTGATTCGGGTTCCCCCGCTTCGGGAGCGGCGTGACGATATTCCGTTGCTGATCGAGCATTTTCTGAACGATGCGGCCAAGGTTCACGACAAGCCGGCGATTTCGATCTCGCCTGAGGTTGTCCGCAAGCTGACCGGGTCCCAGTGGCCGGGCAACATTCGCGAGCTCCGGAGTGTCATTGACCAGATGGTGGTGCTAGCGGAGGGGCCGGGAATCACGGTTGACGATCTGCCGGAGCACATTCGTGGCAGTACGGACATTGTCCTGGCGGCGCTGCCGGGCACGACGGGGCTGACCATGGAGCAGATGGAGAAGCTGCACATTGCCAGTACGCTGAAGCTCACGGGCGGGAACCGGGAGAAGACGGCGAAGATCTTGGGCATCGGGGCCCGGACCCTGTACCGCAAGCTGCGCGAGTATGGTCTGTGAGGCGTGGGGAGTGATGATGACCGGGCGGTGGGGTGTCCGGTGCCATTAGGTTAGGTCAGCGGCGGCCGCCAAAGGACTCCCAGTGAATCACCTGGTCCAGCGTCCGTTTCTGGGGGGAAGGCATGTCGACGGGGTATCCGAGGGCGATGAGGGAGACGAGCCGCATCTTGTCGGGAGCGCCGACCAGCTTGATGATTTCGTCCGCGTAGGGTTTCTTGTCGCCGGCGACCCAGCAGGAACAATGGTTTTGCGGGAAGGTCCGCGGGCAGTTGGCTTGGTGGTTAGGCGTTTCGGTTTCCCGTTTCGGCTCAGAAGCGGAGGGCGTTCTCCTGACGGGGCCGAAGGGGAGTTTCGTTTCTCATGCTGCGGGCTGGGCCAGTCTTCGTGACGCGGATGCCGGACGACGCACCTTGCGGGCGGGGGGCTGGCACTGCGGCTTTGGTAAGGAAGCTGGCTTGGACGTTACCATGACGACGGAGTTCATGCCGTAGGGGCCGTGCTCAAGGCCGAAGGCGGCGTAGTCGAGGAACCACTCTCCGTCGGCGAGGTACTTGAATTGGTAGGAACCGTCGGGCAAGGTCAGGCGGCACGTCCAGTCGCCATTCTCAAGGCGAGCCATAGGGAAGCCGGCGGAGCTCCAGCCGTTGAAATCGCCGACGAGGAAGACCTGATTAGCCTCCGGCCTGAAGAACCGGAATTCGATTTCTCCTCCTGAGACCTGGCAGACCATGGGCAACCTCCTTGTCTTTCCCCGCACCTGCGCCTCTTCCATTGTAGCGCACGCCTTCGCGTTGGACACTCAGGGGCATCTGGTCAGGCAGGAACGCAAATGAGGAACTTTTGCTGAACCGGTCCCGACCGGATGCGACCTTGGACCGCAGCACTCTCCCATGGACGCAGCCGGCACGCCGGCGCGCTCGCTCGCCAATCGCACCAATCATACCACATTCTCGGACCTGGGGCAAATGAGAAAGGGAGAAACCTTGCACAAAGCGCGGGTTATGACCTCTTGAGGAAGCCGATGGTAGATTCCATGATGCGATTGCGGAGGGCTCGGGTGGTTTCGACCTTGGTCTGTTCCTTCAGGTCTTTCAGATTGGCGAGGCAGTACTGACAGCCCAGCCGTTCGAGGTGAAAAGCGATGTACGCTCGCCAATCCGGCTCCAGGGTGGCGAGGAGGTAAGCGCCGATGGTACTGCGTTTCAGGCAGCTGAGCCGCTGGGACTGCCAGATTTCGCTGAGGAGGAGGTCGGGGGGATCGGAGTCGAAGCCGGACGTGCCGTGCAGGACGCGATCGCGGATGCGACCGAGGCAGCGATGCTTGATGAGGGCCACGTGTTTCTCGTCCAGGCCGACCACATCGGCCACGTCCTTGTTGCGGAGCTGGCAGTAGAAGATCATCTCCACGACCTGGAGATCGCGGAAATTGCCCGATTTCTTGTACCCGTCGAGGAGTTCGCGGAGGGCGGTGGTCAGGAGTTCCCGCTGTTGATGGTGCTGTTCGTCACGGCGGACGTACCAGCTGGCCGTCGCCACGGAGTCGGCCATCTGGATATCCGAGCCCTCCTGTGGGTCCCCGGAGTCTCCCTTGAGGACATCTACGAGGAGGCAAGCGTTGTCCTTACGGCCGCGGAAGGCGTCGATGATCTTGTGCCGGAGGATAGTGAAGAGGAAAGTCTCGAGGCCGGCCTGTCGGCGGTAGTTAGGGAGGGCTTTGAGGAAACTGATGAAGGTATCCTGGACCAGGTCTTCGGCATCGGCCGCCTGACGAACTTTCTGGCGCGCGAAGGCCAGGAGCCGGCCCTGGTATCGGTCCACCAGTTCGGACCACCCCTGGGCGGCGCCATGCCGGATCTGATCCAGCAAGTACTCGTCCGCCTGACTGAGTTCGCTCATCTCGGGGGCATTATGCCACACACATCAGAATGACCACAACACCAATCACTGCGGCGACACCGGCCGCGGTCCGCATCACCCAGACGTAGTAACCCCGGGTTGCCGCGTTCAAGACCAAGTACACGACGAAGATCAGGGCCAGGAGGGCCAGACTGGACTTGGCGCTTCGGCCCCAGGTCTCCCGCACCTGGTCGACGTGGCGGTAGTACCGATCCGCCAGTTTCTGGAGATGTTCCGGGGGCAGCTTCACCAGGACGGCGCGACGATAGACCTTGCCGTAAGGGCGTTCGAAGCCCTGGTTGAACTCGGTCTTGACGAGTGAACCGCTCTGCAGTTCGCCGGTGATCTGGTTGCTGAGCCAGCCCGGTCGCTCGGCGAAGACCGAGACTGGCGTATATCGCCCGGTCCTAGCGATGTAGTCGCGTAAGTGCCGTTCGATGCCTTCGGCGGCCCGCTGGAAGGCGTCGGCCCGTGCCTGGTCTTCGGTCGGCCACAGTTGATCCGATTCGCCCAGGACCCATGTGCCCGGGCCCTGCTGGGTCCACCGGGTGAAGTCCTCGGTCCACGGGGCGTTGACGAATCGTGCGGTGCGGACCAGCTCGCCACCCTGGGTGCGCAGGGTCAGTTGAATCTCGCCGACCTCGCTGTTCGCCGACTGCTCGGGGGGCAGGTCCCTAGTGGTCACGAACCGCATGGTCATGGCGCCCGGTGTGGGTGACGGTGAATCGGCGGGTGCTGAAGCTGTCGCGTGCACCGCATCCACGGTCACCTGGAGGGGTGTTCCTGGCGGTCGTGACGGCGACCTCACCGACGCGGCCAGGTTGATTTGCTGCGTGATTTGCTGGGTCATGCGGTCCAGGATAGCGCCGTTGAGGTCTTCGGACACGGAGAGATGAACGACGCGCAGGGTCTCATTGGGCATGAGTTCGGCGAGGAACTGGTTCAGGGAGTGGCGAGCGAGGGCCACGGTGGCGGATTGCTTTGACGGGTACAGGTCGGCCTCGAAGGCATGCTGTTCGCTGGGCGTCCACTCTACCGCGGTGGTTTTGGGGCCGTTCACACGGGGGCCATTGGCGGTGATCTGGCTCCTGACCCGCTCGGCCTCCCGGCTGGCCTGCTGCCGCACGGCGGCGGCCTGGGCCCGGACGTCTTCACGAATGGCGGCCGCGTCTTGGGAGACCTGTTCTCGAAGGGGGGCACCGTCCAGGCCGAGTTCGTCGCGGATACTCTCGACCATGCGGATGCGTTCATGCGAAGTGCTCGTTCGGAAGGCGAAGACGGCGAAGAAGAGGAGGAGGGGGATACCGGCCACCACTCCGATGACGATTCGCCCGAGCCGGCGTGATCGGATGAAGAGGGCGACCAGTCCGGCGATGACCGCGAGGAGGATGATCAGAGGGAGAATCATGAGGTTCATGCGGGTACCTCCCACGGTGCTCGTGGGCAGGGAGCGGTGGTTGAATCCGAAGTGTTCGCCGCCTGGAAACCTGGGCATGTCCGGGCCCGTTGGTGCCACGGGCAGGTGCGGAGTTGCGGGCCGGGGCGGTTCCAGGCTGGGCGAAACGGGCGCGATCGGATTGTCGGACGGATAGCTGACTCCTTCGATGGTCACGCTCATCGGCCCGAGGGTGGAGCGGACGGTACTGCCCGGCAGGGATGAGACGTGACTGGCATACGGCACGGCCACGAACCACAGCAGGCCCATGGTTACGGCGGCGACCATGACGACGCCTAGGGCGGTGCGGGCTTTCTGGGGGCCGATGACGAGGATGACCGCTCCGACGATCACACCGATCACCAGCAACTCTAGGGCCCCGGGTATTCCGACCGTGCTGAAGCTTGAGGTCATGAGAGGGCCTCCTCAGATCGGTCGCCGGGCACGGGGTGGGTTTTGCGCCGGGACTCTGGCCAACCGAGCAGGATCAATCCGGCCAACAGGAGACCGCCGCACATCATCCAATCCTGTGCACGGCCCATTTGGCCAAGGGCGGTTTCGATGGCCGGTCCGACGCGTTCGTGGTTGAACATATCCACGATCGGCGGCCAGTTGACTGCTCCCATCACATCGGTGAGGGCACGGAAGCAACCGAGAAACGCCGTGTAGGCGAGGATGACCCGGCCGACGTGGGCGGCGCCCGCCCGTCGCCGGGCGATCAGGGTCAACAGCATGGCGAAGACCATGATGCCGCACGCCACGGCGACGAAGGCTCGCTCCATCAGGTTGGGCCAGCCGGTGTAGTTGCCGAAATCGCGGGTCAGTTGTGTGGCGAGAGAGGGGTCGGGGAAACCGGCGGCGATCAGTGCGGGCAGATCGATGGCCGCCAGGAAGCTGACGGCCAAGCCAGCGAGGAGCACCAAGCCACTGATCACGGCCAGGAGTGGATTGGTCAATCCGCGAGGACGGGGGCTGGTCTGCAGACGAGCCGGTTGGGGCAGAGGGGCGAGGCCCGTAGCCAGGGCCTGCTGCGGCCAGATTTCGGGCGGAACGGGAGCGGCAGGCGCGGCGGGCTCGATGGTGGGCCCCGGCGTCGGGGGTGGTACGGGCGTGGGCGCGTGGGGTACAGGATGGGCGGATGCGGGGTACTTGCCGAGCTCATCGAGGCTCTGCCAGGCCAGTAGTCGCAGGCCGTGCCGGTCGGTGAAGCTGCCGGCAATGATCATGATGACGTCGATCAGCGTACCGACGCCCAGGAAGCCCAAGGTAAACAGCCAGATCAGTCCCGTGCCGACCTTGCCGACGTAGAAGCGGTGGAGGCCACACAGGGGGCAGAAGAAACCGACGCAGGCTAGCAGCAGGGCCCACAAGCGTAGTCGTGCAGAGGCGCCTTGCGCATTGGGCACATAGGGCGGGGTCGCGAGGGCGACCGCGTTTGCGGAGAGGTTACTGACCGTTCGATCGGGGATGCACGCCAGGACGATGAACAGGATTGAGGGGAAGATGATGAAGCCCAAGCCGATCAGCATCTCATCGTCGCTCAGACGGCTGATGGATGCTATGAAGCATAAGGAGGTCAGCGCGGTCAAGGCGCACAGCATCAGCAGCACGGGGCGGATGAAGCTGCTCCAGGCGCTTCGATAGGTGTTCTTCACGGCTCGCACGAGGCAGAAGAGGGCGAACATGCAGGCGCCGAGGCCCGCTGCGACGGCAATGGCCACCTCATCGCTGGACAAGCGGGCGATCCCCGCGAAGCAGAACAGCATGAGGCCTGTTCCGCTGAGCAAGGCGAACGCGAGGAGGAACAGTCCCCGTGCCCAACTGGGGAGCATGTGGGCGCCGTAGCCGGCCGGATGGTGGGGTTGGCCGGCGAGCACTCGTCCGCCGAAGGTGTCGGCTGCCGGAGGGGGCGGAGGAGGGGGCGAAAGGCGTTTGTCGTGGGTGGCCGGGGCGGGTTGCGGGGCCTGGTGGACGGCTCGGTCGGCAGTTGGGCTCCAAGCCGCCTGACCTGTGGCGGTCGAGGCCGCGGCGAGGCTATGGTGTGCGGACGGATCGAAGGGGGCCAGGACCTGGCTGACGAGTGCGACGCCGGCCATGATTCCTCCCGCCAAAGTGGCATTGCCGTCGAGGATCGTGGCCGCGATCCAGGCGATCAGACCGGCCCAGAAGGCGGCTCCGAGGGAGAGTCTTTCCGGCCGACCGGCAGCGACGTGCCGTCGCCAATTGACCAGGAACAGGGCCACGCCGGTGCTGAGCAGGGTAGCCAGCAGGGTTGTCTGCAGAATCCAGGATGCTGAACTGCGGCTGCCGAACGGGCCCAGGAGGCCGGTCAGCGGCAGGAGCATGGCCACCACCAGAGGCGCGATGTAGATCAATCGACCGAAGTCTGGACGGTGCCTCTCGCCGGACTTGAGCTGTTTCGTGCGTAAGACCACGACCACGCCCAAGGCGCCGATAATGACCGGGTTGAAGGCGATGAACCACACCGGGCTTTCGCCCATTCCTGACTTCTGGGCTGCGAAGAGGCAGGGCATGGTGCACAACAGGCCGGCAACGGCGGCGGTGCCGCCGAAAGCGAGTCGCTGGACGAAGCTGCTTTCCCCGGCCAGCTTGGCGGCAAACTTGGCCTGGGCCACGATGACCCCGCCTGCGGCGCCCATGATCGCCACGAAAGCGAACAACGGCAGCCAGAGGGGGTTTGCGGAGCCCATCGAGCTGGCGAGGATTCCGGAGCCACCGGCCACGATGGCGGCGGTGAGGACGCCGAGCAGGCGGCGTTGATTCCAGTCCAGGGGGTCGCGGGCCGGATCCGCGACCCTCTTTGGTTGAAGCAAGGGAGTGAGGGGTGGTGGAGGAGGCGGAGGTGTCGGCCGTCCGCTGAGCCGATCGCTGAGGCGGGTGCCGACCTGGGCCATGCGTTCGCCGAACTGTTCGCCCCACTGCCCCATCCGCCGGCCGAACTCATCCATTCGCCGGCCGAACTCGTCCCAGCCTTCGCCGGTTCCGCCGGCGGGATCTGGGCCCGGTGCCGGTTGACCCAGACGAGCGCCGGTGTGCTCGGCGGAGGAACCTGGGCCGCCGGCGGTCACCTTCTGGCCGATGCGTTCGGCGACCATGGAGAGGCTTTCCGGCCGGAAGACCGATACGCTGTTGCGGACATGTTCGGCGCCGAAGACGGCCTCGACCATTTCCTGGGCTGACTGGTAGCGGTCTGTGGGGTTTTTGGCCATGGCCCTTCGGACCACGGTGGCAAAGGGCTCCTCGATGCCGGTCAAGTCGGGTTCACCGGCGAGGTGCTTCATGAGTACTTCGCCGGGCGAGGCACCCAGATAGGGTGTCTGTCCGGTGAGCATCTCGTAGAGCACGACGCCGAGGGCGTAGATGTCCACGCCGCGGTCGTAGCGACCCTGGCCGATTTCTGGGGCCATGTAGTGGACGGTACCGACGGTGACGGTCTGGCCGCTGTGCACGCTGGCGCTCATGGCCTTGCTGAGGCCGTAGTCGCCGATCTTGACGTAGCCGTCCTCGTAGAAGATGTTGCCAGGTTTGAGGTCGCGGTGAACGATGCCCTGGTCGTGCAGGTAGGTAAGGCCCTTGGCGATTTCGCGGAGGAAGAACGCGGCTTTCTGGGTACCGACGCCGGCCGGGCACTGGTCGATGAGTTCGCGGAGGGAGGGGCCGGAGACGTACTCCATAATGACGAAGGGATCGCCGTCGGCGTTATGTTTGACGTCGAAGATGGTGATCAGGTGGGGGCTTTTGAGGTTCATGCAGGCGGAGACGCCGCGGAGTTCGATCTGCTCGTAGCCCTGGATGATCTTGAGTGCGACCTCGCGGCCGCTGTCGCTCAGGGCGTAGTAGACTTCTCCGAAGCCGCCCCGTCCCACCGCCCGCTGGACGGTGTAACCCTCCAGGGGGCGATCGCCGTGTTTGTAGCGGAATGCTGTCATCGGTATTCTTCCATCACTTTTCCCACACCGCACACCGCATAGAAGGCGGCCTTATTCCCAACCTCTCGTTTTCGGAACAACTCTCGTGATCCGCGCGGCCGTGGTTGCGCAGGGCCTACTCACACGGTCGTCACCACGAACGACACGGGGCCGGCGCGGACATTGGCCCCGATCGGGATGCCCGCGGCGGCATCCACCGGGGTCTCGTTGACCAGCACTTCGGCGTTGCCCTGACAGAGCAGGCGTTCGTCGCGGAGGTGCAGCACCAGGGGCTCGGGCAGCTGGTCGATACGCACATGAGCGGTGGTTCCCGGGCCAAGCACCAGGGAACGATCCATGAGGATCACCCGCCGAGCGTCGCCGCGTGGCAGGCGAGCGCCATGCAATTCGATCATAGCGGACGTACTGGCCGCATTCGGGCGTACGAACCGCATCCGGCAGCGAGGCGACAAGGCGATCTGATCGCCGTTGGCCAGGAGCTTGCGGGTCACTGGTGCATTATTGACCGCGACCGGCCGCTGGGCCACCAGGAAGTAGTCCTCGTCGTTCCGCTCGATGGTGATCACTGGGGCGTCGGGCTCGGCCATCAGGCCGATGTCTGGTCGCTGGGACGAGCTCACCGGTCCCAGGGTGACGCGGTGGCCGCGAACCACCAGGAAGCCGCCCACGCCGTCCACCTGGAGGAGGAACTGGGGCGGCAGTCCGGTGGCCGTTCCGGGTGTTGGCGTGAGCCGGGTCTCTCCCAGGTCGGCACCGCCGGGTCGTTGATGACGCGGGTTCAGCGGTAGGGCGGCTCTACCGGGCGGTGGTTCCGCGGGCAGCGTACCGGTGGCCACCATGAGCAGGCCCAAGGGTCCGCCGCGGACCTGTTCGAGCCGCTCGGCGGTCTGCTGGAGCGCGTCCAGGGATGGTCCGATCCAGGCGGCCTCGGGAAGTACGGTGTTCAGGCGTCGCAGCACCTCGGTTGCCCGCCGGAATTCGCCGCGTTCGATCCGGTCCGCAGCCTGCCGGCATTGGGCCATGACGCCGCGTAGTTCGCTGACCTCGATGGTCTCGCCCATCAGACGGGCCAGGCGTTCGACCAGGGTGCCAGCCACATCCAGCCGTCCCTGGTGGATGGAGGAGCGGACGAAGCGGAGGACCTCGGCGCTCACCGAGGTGACCAAGCCGTCGAGTCGGTTATTGGTTGCATGAGCCTGTCGGGCCTCAACCAGGGCGGCCATGGCGGCGTCCCAATCCTGGCGTGTGCGTGCGGCGTCGGCTCGGTCGAGGGCTGCCTCAGCCCGCGTCCGAGCGGTCGCTGCCTTCTCGCGGAGTGCGGCCACCTTGACTGCGTCCTGGTCCATACCGTCGAGGAGTCCTTCGGCCATTGAAAGCCGGCCGTTCTCCAAGTGCTGGCGAGCGGCGGCGAGGGCATCCGCCCGGCGATGTTGCTCGCGTTGATCGGCCTGCATCGCCTCGTTGATTGCCGCCCGGAGTTCCGCGGCCTCATTCAGGTTGCCGCCGAGTTTGCCGGCCTTTTCGCAGTCGGCGAGGGCCTGCTGCCAGCGTGTTTCCGCCAGATGAGCCCGTCCGCGTTCGATCAAGGCTCGGGTCAGGCGGCCGATCATCTGCTGGCCGCGATAGTGAGCCCGCACGTCATCGGAGCAGGCCAACTGGAAGGCCTCGTCCAGGCGTCCGTCCTTCAGGGCGGTCTCAGCTTGTCGAATCCGTAGGATAAGCACGGGATCCACTCCGCCTCTGGGTCAGTCCATTCAGGAAGACAGTCTCGGCCCACATCACGCCTAAGTATACCACTACGGTGATCGTCTGAATCGTCTGGAAGGATCGCACGGGTCGGCGGCCGCGACCACCGCGACCGCTGGGACCCGTGCCGCCGCATATGAACTAGTCTGGCGCGCGTTCCGGAACCATGACTACTGCGGCCGAGCCTGCTGCGGGGCGGGTGCTCGGGCAGGACGATTCGACGGTCTTGACGGTATCGGCTTTGGTGGCGGGGGCCAGGAACTCGTTGACCTGGTCGATCAGGTCTTTCTCATCGATCACGTCGACCGCGATGGGCTGGACGAACTGGGCCTGGTGGGCCAGGACTCGCTCGGCGACGTCGAGGCGTTTGCGGATCTGGCCGATGAGCTTCTCGGTTTGAGCCAGCTTGCTGTTGTCGAACTGCACATTAGAGCCGACTGACGAGGCCTTCACCAGGCGATACTGGCCCTCGAGGCCCTGGATCTGGTCCTGGAGGCGAGCCTTCTGGGCCTTGGTCTTGTCCAGCATCTGGACGGCGGCCAGAAGCGATTTCTGACGGGTTTCGAGCAGTCGCTGCTTGCCGGCGAGTACGACCTCGGCCTCCTTGGCGCGGTCGAAGGACCGGGCCAATTCCTCCTTCACCTGCTGGCGGGAGTAATCGAAGCCGCCCAGTGAGTAGCTGGCCTTCTCCACGCCGAGGGTGTCACGCAGCCGGACGATTCGCGTTTTCTCCTCAGCGACGGCCTTGCGGCTCTGGTCGATGTCGGATTTCAGGCCGGCGATCTCGACCTCTTCCTGGGCGACGAGACGGACGTTGGCCTGCATCTCCGGCAGGATGTCGTCCAGGAGATCGCGGGCCCGCTGGAGTTCGAACTCAATGGGCACCGAGTCCTTGACCGCGGTCTGAACCGACTTGGCCGAACTGGACAAGTAGCTGAACGCGTCGCCGCCGAAGAAAATCCCAGCGACCAAGCACACGCCGGCCACCCCGCACGCTCCGTACTTGACTACCCGCATAATCATCGCAAATCTCCTTGCCACAAAAGGTTATGAGTCACCGTTTTCTACGGGCCTATTCTGGGCCACACAGGGATGGTCGATTGGGCGGGATACGTATTTCCGGATTCCTGCAAGATTGTTGGCCGGTTCTTGCGTCGCGGGCTCTGGGTAGGTCGTTTGGGAGGCGAATGGGACGGGCATTGGGCGGGGCATGGGCGGTGGCGTGACCGTCAGGGCGGGTCCAAGAGATGTGAGACCGGCGATCAGGGAAGAACGGGGGGGGCGGTTCGGGCTGGGCCGATGTTGTCAAACGACTCGCGCATGGGTTCGTCTTCGGGGGAGGAGTCGCGGAAGCGGTCTCAGGACGTTCCCACCCCGACTCGTTACCCCGGGATGCGGATTGGCCGCCTGGGCTTTCGTGGTCTCGGGGTGATTGGCTTCTGGGGCGCGGCGGTGACTTGCGGTCTCGGTGGCCGCGGGTACACTTCGAGGTGACAATCCGCCGCGGGTGAGCTGGGATGGAGTGCTCGGTCCCATCTGTGGCGCGAAGATGCCTCATGACTCGAAGGGAGAGGTCTTCACGATGACCAACTGCCGGACCAGGATCGCGCGTCGTACTGTGCTCAAGGCTATCGGCACTGCCGGAGCCGCGGTCGGGTTCCCTCATTTTGTTCCATCGCACGTACTGGGGGCGGCCGGCCGCGCGGGGGCCAATGACAAGCTGACCTTCGCCCACATCGGTGTTGGGGGCATGGGCCGCGGTCACCTGTCGGACATGGTTTCGCGTTTGAAGCGTGGTGAAGTGAACATCGCGGCGGTATGCGACGTCGATGAGGAGCGGCTGCGCAAGGCTTCGGAGATGGCCGGCAGGCAGGCGGACGTTTATCGCGATTATCGGTACATTCTGGAGCGGAAGGACATTGACGCGGTGGTCATTGCGACGCCGGATCACTGGCATGCCTTGCAGACGGTGCACGCGGCGGAGTGCGGCAAGCACGTCTACGTGGAGAAGCCTGCGTGCTGCACGATCGAGGAAGGCAAGGCGATGATCGCGGCGGCGAAGAAGGCCAAGATCGCCGTGCAGGTCGGCTCGCAGGGTCGATCGCAGCCCGAGGCCTACCTTGCCCACCGTTACCTGGTGAACGGCAACATTGGTCACATCGACCGCGTGGACTGCTATCACTATCCCACGCCAGTGGACGACAAGCCGGTGCCGGACACTGATCCGCCTGCTGAGCTGGACTACGACCTGTGGCTCGGGCCGATGCGTTGGCGGCCGTACAATGCTCACTGTTGCCACGGCACGTTTCGATGGATGATGGAGTCTGGAGGGGGTCAGATCCGCGACCGCGGCGCCCACGTGATGAGTTGTGCGATGTGGTGGATGGGCGCGGACGGCAGTGGTCCGGTGAGCGTGGAGGCGACGGGCACGGCCCCGACCAAGGGGACGTGGGATGCGGCGGTGGACATGAAAGTCACCTACAGGTTCAAGAATCCGGACTGGATCCTGACCTGGAACCAGCACGAGAATGCGATGCCTGCAGCGGAGGAGCGTAAGGGCGGCGAGGCGAAGATTGAGCGGCCGGGCTATGGCGCGGTATACCGTGGTGACAAGGGCACGTTCACCCACTGGGGTGGTGACGGGGGCACGTGGGCGGAGCGTAAAGCCCGGGAGTGGAAGCCGCCGGCGGGTGCCAAGGAGGTCTACAGGAGTCCGGGCCACAAGGAGGACTGGTTTGAGGGCATCAAGACCGGGAAGAAGACGATCATGAACATCGAGGCCGCGGTTGGCGTGTCCAACCTGTGCGTTCTCGGGAACCTGGCGTTTCTGCTGGGTCGCAAGATCGAGTGGGACCAGGCGAAGATGGAGATCGTCAACGACGAGCAGGCTCGGCGGATGATGGGCCGGCCGCAGCGGTACCCGTATCATCTGTGATTTGTGGGCGGGCAGGCAAGAAGGGCTTTCGCACGAGGGCGTAGACATGGCAGAGCAGGCGATTCAACCGGCCGCGATTGGCGAGCTGGCGAAGAAGCTGGCGGACAAGGACTTCGAGACCGCGCGGGCGGGCAAGCGACAGCTATGGGAGATGGTCCGGCGTGTCGGCCGGCCGGGAAACGAAGAGCAATGCCGGGCGGTGGCCGGTGCACTGCTGCGGTTGACGGGCAAGGATCAACCGGTCGTTGTCCGCCGCGAGTGCATCTGGATGCTCTCGGAGATCGCCGGGGAGGAGTGTGTCGACTCCGTTGCGGCGATGCTCAGCGAGGCCGATCTTCGGGAAGACGCCCGGATGGTGCTGGAGCGTTTACCTGGGGACAAGTCTCTAGTCGCCCTGAAAGCTGGTCTGGCCGCCGCACCGCCGGAGTTCCAAGCGGCGGTGGCCGTGTCACTGCGAATTCGGGGCGTGGAGGTGCCAGGCCTGCCGGACGAGAAGCTCAAGCCGTGCCGACAGACGAGGGTGAAGGCGGCTGGGGGCTGAGGTGCGGCGGCGACCGTGTGGCTCATCAGGATTGAGGCATTCTCTGGGGACAGGGACTCCTAGAGCCGGGGGGTGCCGTTTTGGGCCAGGGAGTGGCCTCGGACGGAGGGAAGGCGGCGGTTCAGCCGAGGGAGGTAGGTGCTCCGACGCGGAGCTCGACCAGGGCTTCCCTGATGCCTGCCACGATGGCCTCCTCCATTGACTCCACGAAATCGGTCAGGACGGGGGGGTTTTCGGCCTGGGCTCGCCAGCGTCCGGACTGGTAGACCAATTGCAGGAGAACGGGTTTGCGGACCACGATGGTATCCTCGACCTGATTGACCTCGACCGGAAGGTTGATGCGGAACTCCATATTCTTTCGGTTCCTCAAGGCGGACACGGACAGAACCTGATCACACACCAAGCATCGGCCAAATAACGGGGCGGCTGGGTAAAAAGAAGCTGAACCGCGACGATTCGCATCCGATACAGAAAGCGGCCATCGTAGGGGCATCTAAGCCCCGCCTAGTCGCGTCTCATGTACACTGACAATGGCCATGCTGCGTGACGGGTGAAAAAACGGGGTGAAGGCGTCCTAGGGGAGTCGCGGCTGTGGCGTTTTGGGCACGAATATCGGACTGGTGGACGGGGCGAGTAAGCGACGACGGCCCGGTGGCGATCGAGGCCGGGGGAGGCACGGCCGTGGTCGAGGCCGAACCGGTCGAGGTCATACCGAGTCCCCGCGTGGCGGCGGCGGCGGAGCGTCCTGCGGAGGAGGGCCCCTGGGGATCCTGCTGGTGGCGGCCGGAAGGCGGGCTGATTGTTCGGGCGCCGCGTCTGGACAAGCCGGTATTGGGTGGGGTGGCGGGTGGAATCGAAGCCGGGGTACTGACTGCCCTGGAGCAGGCCCTGGGCGACCCGAACATTGAACTGCCCCACTTGCCGCGTATCCCGCAACAGGTCCTGATGCTCAGTCGCAGCGAAGCCACGAGCCTGCGGGAGATTGCCCGACTGATTGCCCAGGACCAGGTTTTGTCGGCTGACCTGCTGCGGCGTGCGAACTCTGCGGCGTACGGTGGTCTGGCGAAAGTGACGACGGTCGAGAACGCGGTGGTCCGGCTGGGCATGCGTGGCATCCGGGCGTTCATGATCAGCCAGAGTGTCAAGAACGTGACCCTGGCTGTCGGCGGGAAGGCCGGGCGTTCACGAGGGGAGTTGCTATGGCGGGAATCGCTGGCCTCGGCCTACGTCATGGCCACGGTGGCGGACACCATCAACTCCCAGCCGGAGGATGCTTTCCTGGCCGGCCTGCTGCATGATATCGGCAAGGTTGTGGTGTTGCGATGCTGCTGCGAGGTTCACGCCAAGACGGGCCAGGCGGTTCCCGACGGGCTGTTCGATTATCTTTGCCAGGAATACCACGAACTGATGGGCGAGATGATTGCCGAACACTGGCAGCTGCCCCCGCAGGTTGGGGCGGTCATCAAGGATCATCACCGCGAGGAGGGCCTGACGGGCAAGCATGGCACTCAACGGGCGCTGATCCAGTTAGCGGACGCGGTGGTTTCGTTGCTGGAGTACTCGCCCCGGCTGCCATACGACCTGTTAGGAATGCCGGGCTCCGTCTACCTCGATCTGAGAACGAACCCCCGCTTCCAGGAAACGCTGGTGCTTCTGCCGGAGATGCTTGACCTGGCGATGAACAGTGACTGATCGACCTGTGTTCGGATCATCGGCGGCGACTCAGTTGACGTTATCGCAGGCCTTGTCGGCCGGTATGCCCGGACCGCTGTAGCACGCGGCGAACTTTGCGAAATCGTCCATATCCACGTCGCCGTCACCGTCGTCCGGGGGGTTGAACAGGTGATCGGCATTGCTGTCGTCACGGTCTAGGCAGGCACAGGCATCGGGATCGAAGGGGATGCCCGCGGGGCCGGAGAAGCACAACTGCCAGAGGCCGAAGTCCACCTGATCGACGTCGCTGTCACCATCCAGATCGGCGAAAGGATCGCGGCAGGAGCAGGCCGGAGTGCCGGCGCAGTTGGGATCGGCGCAGTCGGTCAGCCCGTTCCCGTCGTCGTCGATGTTGTTGTAGCATTGCATTTCGGGCATGGTACGGGCGGAGAAGTCATCCAGATCGACCCAGGACATGTCATTGCTGTTGGTGGTCGGCCCGT
Source organism: Phycisphaerae bacterium (assembly GCA_018003015.1). NCBI lineage: Bacteria > Pseudomonadati > Planctomycetota > Phycisphaerae > Phycisphaerae bacterium. Next base: position 39,804 of record JAGNEZ010000005.1, read on the forward strand.
CTTCCTGGGCGACCAGACCGACGCCGCCGGACGGGTAGGGATCCTCCCGGTCGGTACACTGAATCTGCCACTCCTCCGGCTCGGTGGTGCCTTCCATCCAGGTACGCGCTCGCACCCGGACTCCGCCGGCCACATCGAAGGCCTGGGCTCGAAGCCACCAGTTCTTGGTCACGTCGTGGTTGGGAATGGTGACCTCGCCGACGTCCGGGGCCTGGCAGAAGTCCTGGAAGTCAACCGGGATGAGCTTGGTCATGGCCAGGACGCCGGTATTGGTTGGTCCCACCAGGTAGCCCTTGAACTGGAGCATGTTGAGGCGTACGCCCATGCCCAGCGTCATCCCCTTGGTGTTGGTGGCGTTGAGCGTCGCGTAGAGGGGATTGTTGGACCATTTGATGAGCACCTTGGCGTCGGTGTCGGCGAAGATGTCGTCTGGGTCGTACAGGCCACCGATGTCCTCGATAGGCGTGCCGTCGAAGGGGTTGATGTCGCCGGTGACGAACTTCACGCGGGCAGCGTTGTCCACGTTCAGCGGCGTGAAGCCGGTGAGACCGACGAGATACGCCGCGTAATCGAAGACGTCAAGGTCCTGGAGTGTGCCGTCGTTGAAATCACGCGTCCAATCGGCGCCGGGGGCCGGCAACGAAAGGCCCAGGATACCCGTCAATACCACTAGCGTACAGGTGTGGTGTTCGAACCGCATGCGACTTCCTCCCTTTCTGCGACGTGTAGGCGACACAGGCCGGCTCGGGGCAAGGCGGAGTTGCTGGTCATCGCGACCGCCCCCGGTGGCGGGCAGACAGCCCACCCTGGTCCGCGACCTCAGGTCGGGGCCTGCAGTCTTACCCTAGTCGAATTCTAGAACCGAAAGCTCCTATGGGCAAGAGGAATTCTGCGTTGGCCGCGTTACGGGCGAGCCTTTCCAAAGCCGAAGGGGCCTCGCCGAGGGGCTTCCTGGGAGTTGCTTGGCGGTTCCTCGGCATGATCAGAAGCATCCCAGGTCGAGGGTGGGAGGAAAGCTCTCGCCGCACCCTGTGCTCATCTGAGCCGAGGCCGACGGTCAGACCGATCAGGGAGTGCGAAACGCCATGCTCTCCGGCCTGGATAGCCGCGGGCGGATGCACCTTGATTCTGCCAGCCTGGGCGCGTTATGCTAGACATACGGTAGCATGCGGCGTATCATGTATTGAGTCTACCTTTCAGGTGTCGAGGGGGGTCTTGGGGCAAAGAAGCTGCCCTGTCACGAGCAAGTCGTTCGTCCGGCCTGGGGCAATGTGCCTCCAGGAACGGTTGTATACCGAGTGATGTCGGAGCACGAGCACTCCGACCGACTCCATTCTGCGGGAGGAGAAACGAGATGCTGAGATTCATCACTGCAGTCTGTGCGCTGGCCCTGGTGGCCGCTCCGGTGGTTGCGCTGGACACGTACTCATTCGTGATCGACCCGGCCAAATCGTCGATCGCGGTCGCGGTGGGTCTTAACCCCCCCGCCACGAGCCCTCTGACTGGCACGTACAGCCTGAAGCTGGGTACTGCGTCCGGGGCCTACAATACCCGCGACTGGAGCGTGCTTGCCGAACTGGACACGGTCAATGCGGTCAACACTGCCCCGCTGGCGGTCACGCCCATGCCGGGGGCGACGTACTCCATCGCGGCGGGTGATTTCGGGATCATCGATTTCAACTCGGACAAACTGGCGATCCCGTCGACGACCTTGGCGGCGGAGGCGGCCAATGTTTACGCCGGCACCATCAGCACGAACGTCAAGAAGAACATCTGGATGTCTCTGAATGGCGGGACGCCGACGCTGGACGATGGCTGGCAGATGTTCCCGGATCCGGGGGCTCCGACCAGTGCGTTCAACAGCCCGTTCACGATCCGGGTGTCGGATGCGGACTGGCTGGGCGTTGCCGGCCTGGGCGAACTGGAATCGCAGATCCAAGGTGTTGCGTACAAGGGCGGCCTGATCTACACGGTCAACATCTATGGCCGGGTGGTGCCCGAACCGGCGAGCCTGGGGCTTCTGGCCCTGGCCGGGCTGAGCCTGCTGCGGCGTCGTCGCTAAGAGCATGGTGTCTCGCGCGGATCCTGGTGAGTGACTGGGATTCAGCGATCGCATCGACAGGAGGAGGGGGCAGGGAAGGCGAACAGCCCGCGCCGAGTGGGCTGTTCGCTTCATTTGTTCCTTGGGGTGTCTGCGGATACCATCGAGCATGATGCTCGTCGGCGTATTCCTGTTGAACGCGGTCTTGGCCGGGGCGGCGTGTGCTGCCGGCGTTGAGGTTTCCGCCGCGCAGGCTACCAGCCGTCCGGTGCGCTCATCGGTGTTCGAGCGGCTGTCGCTGCCACGGCTAGAGCGGTTTGACCGGGACCGGGGGGCGCTGGCGGCCCGGCTCAAGCGGGTGGTTTCCCCCTACCCGCTGGTCCGCGGCACGTTTCACATGCACAGCCGGCTGTCACACGACAGCAAGGGCACGTCGGCGGAGATCATCGCTGCGGCCAAGGCGACCGGGACCAAGATCGTCGGCCTCACCGAGCACCCCAGCGAGACGGCCGATGTGATCGCCGAGAACATCAAGGGGTGGCACGAGGGCGTCTTGTTTCTGGCCGGGATCGAGGAAGCTCATGTCCTGCTCTGGCCGGGGTCCGGGGGCGAGCCGGACCTCAGACTGATCTCGCATCCCGAAGGGGTCCCGAGCCTGGGCCGATCCAGCTTCGCGGGGATGGAGATCTACAACACCCACAGTGACGCGAAAGACGAACCCATCAAGCGACTGGTCAGTGCCCTGATTCTCAACTTACCGGCCATCATGAAGCACCCGGAGGCGGCGTTTGAGTCGTTTCTGGATTACCCGGCCAGCTTCATGGCCCGATACGACCGGTTCACCCTGGAGGCTCCCTTCTCGGGGGTGGCCGCCAACGACAGCCACCAGAACCAGGGCTTCAGGGTTTTGGCCCTGCCTGAAGGAGGAGTTGAGATCCGGGATGGGGCCGATGAGGTCATTTGGAGGAACGACGGGGTGGCCGGCAAGGCGCTGCTGGCCGCTCTGGGGCACACGAAGTTGCCGGACCGGCCCACGTCGATCGTCGAATGGCTCCTGGACCCTTATGAAATCAGCATGCGGCACGTGGGTACTTATCTTCAGATTGGCGAGATCAACGCGCGTGCGGTGCGGAAGGGGCTGAGTGAGGGGCGGATCGTCCTGGCCTTCGAGAACATCGCCCCGCTGCGGGGTTTTGGTTTCTGGGCCGAGGCCGAAGGGAAGCCGGTGGGGACGATGGGGGACCGCATTGGGCTGGCCCCAGGATTGCGGCTCCGGGCCGAGTTACCGCTCGAGGCTGAGATCAGGATCATACGCGACGGCGGCTTGTTCTCGAGTCACCTGGCGAGCCAGGTGAGCCTGGAGAATCCCAAGCCGGGTGTTTACCGTCTGGAAGCGTGGTTGCCCCTGGCCGGCGAGCTCTGGCCCTGGGTGATCACCAATCCGATTTACCTGACCGACAAACCGCTGAAGGAGAAGTGACATGACTCGAAGGAACACGTGGTGGTTGCCTGCCATGCTGCTCTGCTCTCCGTTGCATGCCGGGCTGGTCGATTACGTGACCCGGCCGGACGAGAGCTACACCTGGTCCAAGCTGGAGGACGGCGTCTTCGGCGAGCATGCGAAGTATGCCCAGCTGCTGATGACTTCGCAGACCTGGCGAGGCATTGCGTGGAAGCACGAGATGGTCGTGATCCGCCCGGACAATGCGGCCAAGGCCACCCAGGCCCTGCTGATCATTGCCGGGGGCAGCTGGAAGGAGGGGCAAGAGCCGCGGAAGTTCGACAAGAACTCCAAGGAACTGAGGATCGGCCTGGCGATTGCCGCGGGGGCGCGGATGCCTGTGGCCGTGGTACGACAGGTTCCTTTCCAGCCGCTGTTTGACAACCTGAGAGAAGACGCCCTGATTTCATACACCTTCAAGGAGTACCTCGCCTCCGGGGAGGCCGACTGGCCGCTGCTGCTGCCCATGACCAAGTCGGCGGTTCGGGCCATGGACACGGTCCAGGCTTTTGTGGAGAAGGAGTGGCAGATGGGCATCAAGGAGTTCATCGTGACCGGGGCGTCGAAGCGCGGCTGGACCACCTGGCTGACCGGGGCGTCGGACAAGCGGGTCAAGGCGATCGCGCCGATGGTGATCGACACGCTGAACATGGCCGAGCAGATGAAGCTGCAGAGGGCGAGTTTTGGAGGGTACAGCGAGCAGATTCGCGACTACTCGGAGAAGGGTCTGACCGACATGTTCGATACTGAAGCCGGCCGCAAGCTGCTGGCGATCGTCGACCCGTACGCCTACCGCCGGCAGTTGGGGATGCCCAAGCTGATCCTGCTGGGGACCAATGACCGCTATTGGCCGCTGGACGCCCTGAATCTCTACTATCCGGCCCTGGAGGGTGAGAAGTACATTCTCTACATTCCCAACAGCGGGCATGGCCTGAACGACTTTGTGCGACTGATCGCCGACATGTCGGCGTTTGCGCTGAAGGCCTCGGGACGAATGAAGTTTCCCAAGCTGGAATGGGACCTGAAGGAGAGCGACGGCGGGTTGCGGATCACTCTTCGTTCGGACGTCAAGCCATCGCGGGTCTCCGCCTGGAAGGCCCGGGCCGAGACGCGCGATTTTCGCCAGTCGGTGTGGACGGACGAGGCGGTCGAGGCCGCGGGCGACGAGTATGTCTACGAATTGCCGCGACCGCAGGCGGGCTTTGCGGCCGCCTTTGGTGAAGTGTTCTACGAAATCGACGGGCGCTCGCTCTATCTGTCCACCACTCTTCGGATCATTGGAAAGGACAAGCCGTGAGACACATTCTCTGGGTCCTGCTCTCGGTCACCGGTGCGACGAGTCTGTCATCGATCGCGAACGGGGAGGACCCGTTCCATCGGGGCGAGCTGGTCTTTCCTCTTCGGGCGGAGCACAACCATGCCCCCGGGCTTGTCGAGTGCGCGAACGGCGACCTGCTGGCCTCGTGGTATCGCGGCTCGGGCGAGCGGAGTTCGGATGACGTGGTCGTCTACGGGGCCCGACGCCGCCAAGGCGGCGACCCGTGGAGCGAGGCGTTCCTCATGGCCGACACGCCGGGCTTTCCTGACTGCAACACCGCCATGCACATTGACCGGCGGGGCCGGCTGTGGCTGTTCTGGCCGGTCATTATCGCGAATTCCTGGGAGTCGTGCCTCACCCAGTACCGCATCTCCAGCGACTACCTTGGGGAGGGTCCGCCCCGATGGGAATGGCAGGGTCACATCCTGCTGAAGCCGGAGGGCTTCCGGGAGATCATGACCGAGGCCCTGGAGGCCCGGCTGAAGGCGTCCGGCGCGGCGCTTCCGGACGATGCCCGGACCGGCGTCAAGATCGAGACGCTCAAGGCCCGGATTGGCGACAAGCTCTACAGCCGACTGGGCTGGCAACCGCGGTGCAAGCCGACAGTTCTTCCCTCTGGACGGATCCTTCTGCCACTCTACTCCGACACCTATTCGGCGGGGATCATGGCGGTCAGTGATGACGAAGGAAAGACCTGGCGGGCGAGTCGGCCGCTGGCCGGTTTCGGGAGCATCCAGCCGACGGTGCTGCGGCGTAATGACGGCACGCTGGTGGCCTACATGCGTGAGAATGGTCCGATCGAGCGGATCCGCGTATCGGAATCCCGGGACGACGGCATGACCTGGGGGGCCGTGGGCGCGACCGAACTGCCCAACCCGGGGGCGGGCATTGACGGCGTGCGGCTGGCCAACGGCCGCTGGCTGCTGGTGTACAACGACACCACCCGGGATCGCAACAGCCTGGCGGTCTCGCTTTCGGAAGACGAGGGGCGATCCTGGAAATGGACCCGGCACCTGGAACGGCATGCCAGGGGATCCTACCACTACCCGGCCGTGATTCAGGGCCGTGAGGCCATGATCCACTGCATCTACAGCTACTTCGTTGACGCGGGCAAGAGCATGAAGCATGTGGCGTTCAACGAAGCGTGGGTGCGTCAGGGCGACCCCCGATAATACCGCCCGTCGGGTGATGATCTTCCGCATCGCAGCTCAAGCAGGCCCAGAGGATTTGCCGCGCGCTTGCCACCTATCGTAAGTTCTCCATGAGAGGGATCGTCGTCCGTTCCGGACGGGCGACGGCTATGGGAACAGGACCGAGGGGAAAGACGATGCACACTCCGTTCATCGGTGAAATCCTGCAGGAGATGGGTCTGCTTACTGGGCTTCAGGTCGAGGAGATTCTCGCCCACCAGCAGGTGACGCGGCAGAAGTTCGGGCAGATTGCGGTGCGCTGGGGTCTGGTCAATACCCAGCAGGTCTGGGAAGCCTGGGCGCGCCAGATGACCTCCCGCCGCCAGTTCGTCAAAGTGAACGAAGTTGGGATTGACACTGCGGCCGTGGAGCGGGTGACGGTTCCGACGGCGAGGAGCCTCGGAGTGGTTCCGCTGCGACTGTGGGGCGATCAACTCGTGGTGGCCGTTTCGCCGGATTGTTCCCCGAAAGCACTGTGTGACCTTGCGGAAGTCACCGGCTGCCAAGTACATGCTTGCGCCACTTTTCCGGAGGCGATCCGTTATCACCTGGACCACCTGGAGGAGGAGCTACGGACCGATTGCGTACGGACGGAGTCCCTGCCGGCCGGTGCCTAGGGACTGGTCGGCCGGATTGGCTCGAAGTCGCGAGGCCAGTGCGGCGCCGGTACAATGCGGTGATGACTGCGTTCGCAGAGGATCTCATTCGCCGCCAGATCGAGTTCACCGAAGAGGACGAAGACCATGTCCACGCGCTGGCCTTGGCGGTGGGACCGGCGCTAGGCGTGATTGTGGATCGGCTCCTGGACCGATTGTTGCGTGACCCTCGGTTTGGCAGTGCTTTCACGGGCGGCCCGGCCCATTTCGACCGCTTCCGGGAGATGCTTCGGACCTGGGTTGGGGACATGGTAGGCGGTGACTACGGTCCGGACTACTGGATCCGACGAGCGGAGCTTCACCGTCCCCACCTTCACGCGGGTCTGGCCCAGCAACACATGCCGGTCTGTCTGGAGATCATCCGGCAGGAGGTGGATGCCGCGGTCCGGGCTTCCGGTTTGGCCGCCGCGGGGCGAAAGCTGGACTCGTTCGCCAAGCTCCTGACCATCGAATGCGTGGCCCTGCTCGACTCGTACAAGCGTGTCTCGGACGACCACATTCGCTGGGAGGAGCGGACCATGGCCGAGGAGCGGCTGACCCGCTCCGAACACCTGGCCCAGCTGGGGCGGATGGCCGCTTCGCTGGCCCACGAGATCCGCAATCCCCTGGCCGGCATCAGCAGCGCGATCGAGGTCATCCGCGACGGCCTGGCGCTGAATGATCCGAGGCGGCACGTCATCCGCGAGGTCATCGGGCAGATCACCCGACTGGACACTGCGGTGAAGGACATGCTCGACTATGCCCGTCCCTCGGCCCCCTTGCTGCATCCTTTGGATCTGCCCACCGCCGTGGAGCACATGCTGGAGGTCATCCGGGGCGCGCCGGCCACGCAGCATGTGGAGGTGGTGATGGTCTGTTCCGAACCGATGCCGGTCATTCTCGCGGACGCGGGGCAGATCGAGCACCTGGTGATGAACCTGGTTTTCAATGCCGCCCATGCTTCCCGGCGCGGCGGGCGGATTGAAGTGGTCTTTGCGCATGCGGGGGACCGGGTGGGCATGGCCATCGTCGACCATGGTCAGGGCATGGCTGAGGGCGTTCGACAGCGGGCCTTCGAGCCGTTCTACACGACCAAGGCCAAGGGCACGGGTCTGGGCCTGGCGATCTGTAAACGGATCGTGGAGGTTCATCAAGGGACGATCTCGCTGGAGAGCACGCCAGACGTCGGGACGCGGGTCACGGTGGAGTTTCCGGCGGCGCCGCCGGATCGCGCGACCGGAGCGGCGGCGGGGTACGAGGTTTGAGAAGAGGCGTTGGTCACGGGTGATGAGTGACCCGCGGCGTAGAAGGGGTGCGGGCAGGCGACGGGCGGTTGGCCCGGGGTGAAGGCTGGAGTTCCTGGGGGACAGCGAGCGAGCATGTTCGTCAAGCTACTGATCATCGAGGATGAGAGTCTGATCCGGTGGTCGCTCCGGCAGAAGCTCGAGGAGCGAGGCTATCAGGTTTCGGAGGCCGAGGACGGTGCGGAGGCCGCGGTTCGACTGTCTGAAGGTCCGTACGATCTGGTTCTTCTGGACCATCGTCTTCCCGACGTTACCGGGCTGGATCTTCTGCGCCGGATCCGGGAGACGAACCAGGATTTGCTGGTCATCATGATCACTGCGTACAGCAGGATCGAGGACGCGGTGGAGGCGATCAAGCTTGGGGCCTTCGACTACGTGGCCAAGCCGTTCAACATGGACGAGTTGCTGCACACGGTGGAGACGGCCCTGGAGACGACCAAGCTGCGCCGCGAGGTGCGGCGGCTGCGGGGGCGGCTCCACCACGAGTACGGCTTCGATCGGATCATTGGGCAGGATCCGAGCATGCTGGCGCTGTTCGAGGTCATCCGAGACGTGGCCCGCAGCCCGAGTTCCACGGTCTTTCTCCGCGGCGAGACGGGCACGGGCAAGGACCTGGTGGCCGGGGTGATCCACTACAACTCGGAGCGGGCTCTTGGTCCGTTCATGAACATCACCTGCACGGCCATATCCGAGACGCTTCTGGAGAGCGAGCTCTTCGGGCACGAGAAAGGAGCGTTCACCGACGCCCGGAGCGAGAAGAAGGGGCTGTTCGAACTGGCCGACGGAGGGACGGTGTTTCTTGACGAGGTCGGGGACATGCCGCCGCGGCTGCAGGCGAAACTGCTGCATTTCCTAGAGGTCCGCCGGTTTCGGAGGGTTGGTGGAACACAGGAACTCTCGGTGGATGTTCGGGTCATTGCCGCCACCCACCAGAACCTCGAGAAGGCCATTGCCGAAGGCCGTTTTCGCCGGGACCTCATGTACCGGCTCAATGTGGTACCTGTCTTTCTACCGCCGCTTCGCGACCGCGGGGACGATGTCCGCCTGCTGGCCCAGAGCCTGGTCGACCAATACTCGCGCGAGTTCAAGAAGTCCGTGAGGCGAATCGAGGAGGCGGTCATGGACAAGCTGCGGAGGCACAACTGGCCGGGCAATGTCCGCGAGCTGCGCAACGTTATCGAGCGGGCGGTGCTGCTGACCAAGAGCGACACGTTGACCGTGAGCGATATCGTGCTGGGTACTGGCGGCCAGGGGGCGGAGGTCGACAGCCTGGCGGAGATCAACCTCCCACCTGCGGGCCTGAATTTCGAGGAACTCGAGAAGAAGCTGGTCGGCCAAGCTCTGGCTCGCGCCGGCGGCAACCAGAGCCAGGCAGCCAAGCTGCTCGGCCTCTCCCGGGACACGTTCCGGTATCGGCTGGAGAAGCACGGGTTGCTTTGAGCCTGCACATGCCCGTCCCTTCGGCGAGCGATAGGGAAAGGCCGGGTCAATCGTCGCACGCCGGATCGACGGCCTCGACGGCGGAGTAGCATCGCTGGAGGAGGCCGAAGTCCTGCTGATCGATGGCGTTGTCTCCGTTGCGATCAAGGCACTTGCAGTCCGGGGCCACGGTGTCGCCCAGGGGAATCGCGGGGCCGGTGTAACAGGCGATGAAAGCGTCGAGATCCTGGGCGTCCACGAAGCCGTCGTCGTTGACATCGAAGACCGGGTCGTGCATGCCGCAGAGCTGGCTGAAGAAGGCGTCATCCAGGAAGGCGGAGCCGCCGTCGACCGGCGGTCCCTGCACTTCGACGAGAACGAGCTGGGCGAAGGCGGTGCCGGCCGGGGCGGGAGCCGTGCCCAGCCCGAAGCCCAACCATTCATCCCTGGGCGTGGCCTCATCGGCCACCCGGACCTCGTAGACGTTGACACCCGCCAGCCAGGTTCCGCCGACCGGTCCCATGACGGCATCGAGGAACTCGATTTTCATGACGCAGAAGTTGCCGGCGCCCATGGGGTCCGAGCTGTCGTTTCGCGCGTAAACGCGGGCGACCCAGGTCTGACCCTCGGCCGCCGCAAAGACCTGGGTTACACCCGTGCCGCCCCAGATATCCCAGGGGCCGAACATCTTCAGGACCTGGCCGCCCGAGTAGGGTGTCACACGCTGGGTCACCCACCGGGTACTCGGATCGCCGAACTCGGTCCACTGGGCAACGGGCTGGGCATCGAGGCCGATGGGCGTCTCGAAGCTGGGGTTGGCGAGCAGATTGCCTGCCCAGGCGTTGCTCGGGCCCATCAGGCCGACGAGAAACACGCCCACACCGGCACAGAGTCTCTGGAACATGGAAGGCTCTCCTTCTGGGCGGAGGTTGCCATGGAAGCCCTCCGCGGTGAAGACCCGGCACACACCTGCCACGGCGGACACGCCTCACCCGCGGGGCCGACGCAGGAAGGCAAGGCTGGCGAGAGCCAGCAGCGAGAACGATGCCGGCTCAGGAACGATGCCGAAGGAAGCGTCGTCAAGGAAAACCGAGCCGCCGGTGACCGGATCGTTGCCCTGGACCTCGACGAGGACATACTGAGCGACGGCCGTCCCGGCGGGAGCGGTGATCGGGCCGGTGGTGAAGTACTGCCAGGTGTTGAGGGGTGACAAGGCGTCCGCCACGCGGACCTCGAACAGATTGACGCCCGTCGCCCACCCGCCGCCGGCCGGCGCGCCGCTCGCGTCGTAGAACTCGACCTTCATCACGCAGAAGTTGGCGCCCTGCATGGCGTCAATGCTGTCGTTGCGCGAGTAGACTCCGGCCTCCCAGAGCTGGCCTTCGGCAGCGGGGAAGGCCTGGGTCATCCCGGTGCCGGCCCACTGGCTCCAAGGGCCGAACATCTTGAGGGACTGCAGGCCGGAGTTGGCGGGCACACCTCGTGTCACCCAGCGGGTCCACGGCTCGCCGAACTCGTTCCAGCCGGTGACACCCGTCTGGTCTCCGGCCGCCGCATCCGGAGCCTCAAAGCCGGGGTTGGCCAGCAGGTTCGCCGCCACGGCCGATCCGACGGGCGAGAGCAGGGCAAACATGGCTGCAAGCGAGATGCCAACCGTGATCCTGCTGAACATGATTCGCTCCTTTCCTTCAACATGCACTGAGGTCGGCGAGTCTCACTCCGGTGAGAAACGCATCTGACCCCGGTTCAGTCGCGCTGGGCAGCGATCCGGTGGGTGAGGCGGGAACCTGATGGCAATCGTGAGAACATGCTCCTTGAGCGATACCGCCCTCCACTGCCGGGGCGCCATTCTACCACGTGCGTCCTTCGCGCAGAAGGCCAGGGTCCGAGAAAGCAGGGGTGGGCGAGGACAGGAAGAGAGTCGGGGCGGCGGGGTCACGCCCGGCCTCGGGCCCACTTCTCTGAAGGCAAAGCCGGCGCGTACGCTGGAGCCGCCCACCCTTGGTTGGGAGAGCTGGTGATCAGCGCTCGGCGGTCGGTCGGGTGGAGCCGAGAGGAAGCCGGCCGACCGGCCCGGACGCTGAGCCCAAGGGAGCGGAGGCGCAAGAATCATCCTGACACCTTTTGTGTTTGCCTTGACGAGGGGCTTCTGGTAGGTGATAATCGGCTTGCTTCTGAGAATCAGGCTAAAGCTGCGGATGGGGAATGTGGTAGCGACTCGCCGAAACCTGATGTTGTCTCAAGCTGGACCGTCAGGTCTAACTTTTTTCTTCACAGATAGATACGTTCTTCCTGGGGATTCTGCGAACGGGTTGGTTCTTGGCCAGGAGGTGGTCCGAGCATGAGGCCACGAGCCTGGAGTCTGAGGTCTTCCCGATACTCGTCGTCGCCCTCATGGTGGGGACATGGCCGGCTGCCGGCAGCGTCCAGGTTGTTTGTTACGTGGATGACGACGCATCTCTGGGTGGCGATGGCAAGGCTTGGGTGACGGCGTACAGGGATCTGCAGGACGCGTTGGCGGCAGCCCGCGTCTCGGCGGGCTCGGTCCGCGAGATCTGGGTTGCGGCGGGCACCTACCGCCCCGATCTGGGTGCCGCCGTCTCCAGTGGGTCTTCCACCACCACGCTGCTCAGTGACTGTCGGTTCGCGCAGCATCCCAACGGCGTCGTGAGTCAGGATGCCGGAAGCCTGACCATGACCCGGTGCCGGTTCGAGGACAACTCCGGTTCGGGGTAATACACGGTCAGCCTGTACGGGTGCCATGCGGTGATGGCGGAATGCGCCTTCACGCGGAACGGCTCCAAGGGCGCGGTGGTAACCCGTCCCGAGTGCGTCACTGCCCACTTGGATGACGACGGCGACGTTGACATCAGTGACCTGTTCATCTTTCGCCGGTGCATGACCGGGGAGGGAATACCCGGTGATCCGCATTGTGCCGAGCAAGCACCGCGCCCCGCGGGCTCCGCGGTTCGACCGAGCCGGGAGCCGCGGCCCCGACGAGCGGGCCGCTCGGGAAGACTTGCCGCGAACGGCCGCGGCCGCTCATGATTCACGACCTGGGCGACCCGGCGCCGATGTGTGCTCGCCGAGGCGGGAGAGGTTTCGGGACCACCATTTCTGACCCGGCCAGGGACCTGGACAGGAGAGCGGCCTTGCCGTATGTTATTTGTCCCCCCGGGCAAGAGCACTCCGGTGACTCCCGCGTGGCATAGCCGTGGTTAGGCCGGCGAACGTCCGGTATCGCGCGGAGTGCCGCTGCGGGCCGGCCGAGGTCACCCACAGAAGGGCCGAACAGGGAGAGGACAGACGAACAGTGAAGCGGACCGAGATTCGGAACATTGCGATCATTGCCCACGTGGACCATGGCAAGACCACGCTGGTGGACCAAATGCTCCGCCAGTGCGGGCAGTTTCGCGAGGCCCAGCTCAAGGGCGAGCGGATTCTGGACTCCAACGATCTGGAGCGGGAACGGGGCATCACCATTCTGGCCAAGAACATTGCCATCCAGTACAAGGGCACGAAGATCAACCTCATCGACACGCCGGGCCATGCGGACTTCGGTGGCGAGGTCGAGCGGGTGCTCAAGATGGCTGACGGGGCCCTGCTGCTTGTCGATGCGTTCGAAGGGCCCATGCCGCAGACCCGGTTCGTGCTCCGCAAGGCGTTCGAGTACGGGCTCCGGCCGATGGTGGTGATCAACAAGATGGACCGCAAGGACGCCCGCCCGGCCGAAGTGCTGGACGAGGTTCTGGATCTGTTTATCGAACTGACCAATGATGACCGGGCCATCGATTTTCCGGTGATCTACGCGTCGGCGACGATGGGGTGGGCCTCGCTGGACGCCAAGAAGCACTCCAAGGACATCTTCCCCCTGTTCGAGGCGATTCTGCAGCACGTGCCGGTACCCGAGGTGGATCCGGCCGCCCCGGTGCAGATGCTGGTCACCACTCTGGACTACAACGATTATGTAGGGCGGATCGGCATCGGGCGAGTGTACAGCGGCACGCTCGAGTCCGGGCAGCAGATCGCCCTGATCCACCGCGACGGCACGATCGCGAACGAGCAGGTTGCCGAGCTGTACCTCTTCGACGGACTGGGACGAAGGAAAGTGGACGAGGTGGCGGCGGGTGACATCTGCGCGGTGGTGGGAATCCAGTCGGTGGACATCGGCACTACGCTGGCCGACCCGGAGGACCCGATTCCGCTTGCGATCATCCGCATCGATGAGCCCACGCTGCACATGACCTTCCGGGTGAATGACTCGCCGTTTTCGGGCCGGTCGGGCAAGTTCCTGACCAGCCGGCACCTCCGCGACCGGTTGGAGAAGGAGCTGGAACACAACGTGGCCCTGCGGGTGGAGCCGGGCCTGACGCCGGAGGAGTTCCACGTCAGCGGGCGTGGCATGCTCCACCTGTCGGTGCTGATCGAGAACATGCGCCGCGAGGGGTACGAGGTGGCGGTGGGCAAGCCCAAGGTCATTTACCGGGAGTGGAACGGCAAGAAGACCGAGCCGATCGAGCTCTGTACCATCGACGTTCCGGCCCAGCATGTCGGGTCGGTGATGGAGCTGCTCGGTGGCCGGCGGGGCATCTGCACCAAGATGGACACGCGTGGCGAGTACACGCACATGGAGTTCACCGTGCCGGCCCGCGGGCTGATCGGGGTGCGAAACCGACTGCTGAACGCGACCAACGGCACGGCCATCATGTACCACAACTTCTACGAGTACGAGTACCTGCGAGGCAGCATTCCCGGCCGGGCCAACGGCGTACTCATCGCCAGTGAAGCCGGGCAGGTGACGGCGTACGCCCTCGAGGGACTGGGCGACCGCGGCGTCATGTTCGTCCGCCCGACCGAGCCGGTCTACGAGGGACAGATTGTCGGAGAGCACTGCAAGGACAACGACATCGTGGTCAACGTTTGCCGGGCGAAGAAGATGACCAACATCCGGGCGGCCTCGGCGGACAAGACGGTGGTGCTCAAGGCTCCTCGCGACCTGACGCTGGAGATGGCTCTGGAGTTCATCGAGGACGACGAGCTGGTCGAGGCGACTCCGGACGCGATCAGGCTGCACAAGCGCATTCTCGATGAGACGGACCGCAAGCGGGCCAGCCGGGCGGGGGTGTGACGTTCCGGGCCTGCGGGCGAGCTACAGTCCCGGGAGGCTGACGGACCCGGGATTCGAAGCCGGGTGGCGGGCAGGTTCAGACGGCGAAGGCCTCAAAGGCGTAAGCTTCGGCCAGCGGCGAGCCACGGCGCAGGAACTCGACGACCACGCCCGGCGTGTTCAGGCCGATGTGGAGGGCATGAACGAGTTCGACTGGCGTGCTCTCGAGACCGACCTTTGCCGCGGCACCCATCAGGCCGGCGTGGATGGCCCGGTGAATCATGAGTTGATGCGGGTAGGCAAGCACCGAACCCTCCGGACGCTGGCAATACGAAAAGTCCATGCTGTTGCACGCCCGGCAGCTCTGAGGGCGGTCATCGTAGACGGTGCACTTGTCGTGCACGAGCAGCGGGCAGGCCACGCCCGCAGCGGTGCGCTCCGGGTCGCTCATCGTCCGGATGCGCGACCACGTCTCGCGGATGCGAACCTTGAGCTCCGCGATATCCGGACGAGACTTGAGCACGACCAGCAGCTGCACGATCTCGGACGGGGCGGCACTGACTGCAAACCGATGACAGCAGAGGGCACAGCCAGCCCGGCAGACGATGGACTTGACCGGAGGATCCTGGGCCTGAAACAGGCGCAGCAAGGTCTCGGCCCGCAGGAAACCCTCCCGGACCGTCTCCTGAACCACGGGGAGACTGATCCCCTTCCGATCGAACAGGGCGACGTCGGCCGCCTCCTTGGCTTCGACGAACGGCCGATACACCGCCTCCAGGTCTCGCTCTGTGGACATGTCCCGTATATCGACCATGAACGAGGGCGAGTTCATCGAGACAGACAATGCGGCGGGTCCGCCGCCTGCCCGAAGGGTGACCTCGTTGACGCCCCGGGCCCATCGGGTACGCTGGCCTCGCGCTCGGGGCAGAGAACGGCAGGTTTGAGGGGAGGTGTCACCATGGTTTGCAGCGTCGGCGGCGTTCTGGTCTGGCTCGGGTCGCTTCTGGCGGGCAGCATGCCAGCCCATGCGGAGAAGGCCGGGCCGATGATGGAAGTGGTGCGCGGAGCTCACTTCGAGTTCGGCGGCGTGGTGGGCGACAGGATCGAGGCCAATCTGCGGCAGTGGCTGCTGATCGCCCCGGACGCCAACCCGGGCATGACGGAGATGTTCCGGGTGCGCGACCGCCGGCCGGTGCCGGAGCTCGTGCCATGGGCGGGCGAGTTCGTGGGCAAGTACCTGCTTTCCGCGATCCAGGCCCGGCGGATGACCCGGGCGCAGGAGTTGGATCGCCTGGTACGGCGGATCGTCGATGAGCTAATTGCCGCTCAGGACAGCGACGGCTACCTGGGCCCGTTTCGGAGAAGCGAGCGACTGCTGGGCCAGTGGGACCTGTGGGGCCACTATCACCTCATGCTGGCCCTGCTGATGTACCACCAGGACAGCGGTTACCCGCCGGCCATGGATGCGGCCTGCAAGGCGGCCGACCTGGTCTGCAGCACGTACCTCGACACCGGCCGGCGCATCTTCGACGCCGGTTCGCACGAAATGAACATGGCGGTGATCCACAGCCTCGGCCAGCTGTACCGGGCCACGGGGCGTGAGCCGTATCTGCGAATGATGCGGCACATCGAGGAGGACTGGCAGAGAGCGGGCGATTACCTGCGAACCGGCCTTGCGGGGGCCAAGTTCTATCTCACCCCGCGGCCGCGATGGGAGTCGCTGCACGATCTTCAGGGATTGGTGGAACTCCACCTGATCACCGGGCAACCGGAATACCGCCAAGCTTTTCTGCACCACTGGCGGAGCATTGCCCGCTACGACCGCCACAACAATGGCGCGTTCAGCACCGGAGAAGGCGCGGTCGGCAACCCGTATCGAGCGGGGGCCATCGAGACCTGTTGCACGGTGGCGTGGATGGCCATCACGCTTGACGCTCTTGCCCTGACGGGGGATCCGGCGGTGGCTGACGAGCTTGAATGGTCGCTGTTCAACGCCATGCTCGGCGCCCAGCATCCCACCGGCCGATGGTGGACCTACGACACTCCCATGGACGGGTTTCGATCCGCTTCAGCCCATGCGATCGTGTTCCAGGCCCGGGCAGGAACACCGGAGTTGAACTGCTGCTCGGTGAACGGACCGCGGAGCCTGGGGATGACCTCGGAGTGGGCGGTGATGCTTGACAAGCAGGGACCGGTCCTCAATTACTATGGGCCGTGCAGGGTCACCCTGCGGGACGTGGCGGAGACGTCGCTGACGTTGACCGAGGAGACGCGGTATCCGGCCGAGGCACAGGTCAGAATCGCGGTCGATCCCGCCCGGCCAGCCACCTTTGCCCTCCGGTTGCGCATTCCCGGATGGTCGAAACGCACGTTGCTCAGCGTCAACGGCAGGGAGATTGAGGGCGTTCGCGCGGGCAGCTACGCGGCAGTCACACGGGAATGGAAGGCGGGTGACACGATCGATCTCGCACTGGACATGAGCCCGCGATACTGGCGCGGCGAAGCGGAGAAAGCGGGCATGGCATCGATCTTTCGGGGCCCCCTTCTGCTGGCGTGCGATCAGCACTTCAACAGCTTCGACCCCGATGCGGCACCGGTCGTCGATCTGGAGAAACTGAGCCTGAGACCGGTCGCCGTCACCGACCGGTTTCCTCCGATCGTGCTGTTCGACCAGCCAGCCGCCGACGGCACCCTGATCCGTTTGTGCGACTACGCCACCGCCGGTGCCCACGGCACCCATTACCGCTCGTGGCTTCCGGCCACAAACGCCCGGCCGACGGAGCCCTTCCTCAAGCAGGACTGCCTCGTTTTGGCCGAGGGTGAGGAGCGTATCATCATCGACGCCGCTCTGGACGGCAGCGGCGAACCGAGACGCGGGTGTCTCCTGGACGCGACCGGCATCCAACCGGCGTCCGACCGTGTCGACCGGGCTTCGGGGGCGGTCGAGTTGGATGGACGCTCGAGCCGGTTGCGATACGAGCTCCCCTGCTTTCCCGAGGAGGGTTACACGATCTGTGTCTGGGTCTACCTGAACGAGTACTCGGCCAAGGCATACCAACAGGTCTTCAGCGCCTGGACGGGCGGAGGAGATGATCCTCTGCGACTCTCGGTGATGGGCGAAGCGGTGTGCGCACGGATCGAAGCACAGCGGACCTACTCAACCGCGGCGGTTCCGATCGCAAAGCGGCAGTGGATCCACCTGGCGGTGTCGAAATCGGGAGGCAAGCTGGATCTGTACGTCAATGGCGAGAAGAAGGCCTCCGCGGAAGTCCCCGCCAAGGTGACCTCTCGTTCGCGGTGCGTTGCACTGGGAGCCAATCCGCTGTTCGCCGGGGACGAGTACTTCAGTGGACGGCTGGACGGCTTTGCGTTCTACGCCCGCCCGCTGTCGAGCGAGCAGATTGAGCAGCATCTCCGGATCGATGGCCTGCGGTGAGTCTGGCCTCGTCGCAACCGCCGCGGCCGCG
Organism: Phycisphaerae bacterium; assembly: GCA_018003015.1. NCBI lineage: Bacteria > Pseudomonadati > Planctomycetota > Phycisphaerae > Phycisphaerae bacterium. The sequence goes on from JAGNEZ010000005.1 coordinate 57,786, forward strand.
GGGTCCGGCCGCCCCCACGTGGACGAGCAGGGCGAGGAAGCCGCGGCTTGAGGGCGTTGTGGAGGAACCACCACTGCGGGTGCCCGCGGAGCGAGATGGGAGTCGGCGGCACCTGTCGCCAGCCCCAAAACCCAGTCCTTGGGCCCTTGCATTTGCCCGCCCCGGTGTTATCTTGCAGTCGCGAGGCATGCGATCCGCATCTGTGCCGCGAAGGTCACGGAATAGCGCAAGGGTGCGACTCGATCGGGTGGATGTGGTCGTAAGTCCTTGGCAGACAAAGCGCCGAAGTGGCGGAATTGGCAGACGCGCGGGATTCAAAATCCCGTCCTGGCAACAGGGTGAGGGTTCGATTCCCTCCTTCGGCAGTCTTTCCTAACCTATCCGCCGAATTCCACCTACCCAGGATGACATTGAGCGTTTGAGGGACAGCCGCTGGATTGGTGAGCATGGCTTCGTTGGCTTTCGTCTTTGGGCCGTTGCGAAGCGATCCGTTGAGCCACGGGGAGATGAAGCCGGTTATGGGACGAGGAATCTGCGGCGTCGCGTTGTGCTTTGCCACAAAGCCGGAGGGTCCCTATCACGTTTTACCGAAGCAGCTAAAACGCCCCACCCACCGAGACGATGTAAAGACGGGCTGGTTGAGTTGCCGGGGACGGCAACCGGTTCGATTGGAGAGCGATCTGGCATGGGGCATTGCGGCCCACGGCGTCGCCCTCGGGTGCAGGTAGCACCTCGGCTCCGTTTTGGGCACGAACGGCAAGCAGGCACAGAGTGCACGGCGTGAGCAGATGCGGACAGTGGTGGGAGTCGGATCTGAATCGGGCTGATCACCGTCGCCCCGCTCATGGAGATGGGCACGAATGGGTGGAGCATCGCAGGTACCAGTGACGCTGCCGACAGAGCGGGAGACGGCCCATTTCTGCGGCATCGGGCAGCCCGAAGCGGTGGTGACCGCCGCCCGGCCCAATCCCCGAGCTCCCGCCAGTTCGATCCTTGTGGCCGAGGACGACCCCGATAACCAAGCCCTGATCCAGCTCCTGCTGCAGCGCGCCGGGTACCGGGTCACGCTGGCCTCCGACGGCGACGAAGTGTTCGGTCTGCTGGAGTCGTGCCGGCCTGAGTTACTGTTGTTGGACTGCCAGATGCCGCGGATGGACGGGGCGGAGGTGTGTGCCCGCCTCAAGCAGGACCCCTACTGGGCGGATGTGCCGGTGATCTTCCTGTCGATGTTCTCGGACCCCCGGGACAAGGTTCGCGGATTTGAGGCCGGCGGCGCGGACTACGTGACCAAGCCGATCGAGGAGCTGGAGCTTCTCGCCCGGATTCGCAACCAGCTGGAGCTGGCCCGCAACCGTCAGACGCTCAAGAAGAAGGTATCGATTTACGAAGCCCTCACCCAGGAGCAGATGGCTCGGCTGGACGAGATTCGCACTGGCCAGGAATCGCTGCTCACTTCGCCGTGGGCGTTCCCGGAACTGAAAGCGGCGGTGCGGTTCACACCGGCCCACGAGGCGGGCGGTGACTTCTATGAGATCACCCGTTTTGAGGACGGGGAGTTTGGATTCCTGGTCACCGACGTGGCCGGACACGACTTGAGCGTGCCCTTCATCACCGGCGCGTTGAAGGCCTTGTCGGTCACCTTTCTGAAGGACGGTCTTAGTCCGACTGACACGATGACGATGCTCAATGCCAGCCTTTGTGCCTTTCTGACCGAGGAGCGGTACGTCACCGGATGCTATGCGAAGTACTCGCGGGAGCGCAGGGAGGTGGAACTTATCAACGCCGGGCATCCACCAGCTCTGTTCCAGAGCACGGAGCGGAAGTGTGAGTTCGTGAATCTCTCCGGAGACGCCCTGGGCTTGCTCGAGTGCGTCCGGTTCGAGACGCGAACGCTCCAGGTTCAGCCGGGGGACCGGCTCTTCCTCTACAGCGATGGCTTGATCGAGGGGTACCGCGATGCGCTCGGTCGGCGCGGGCGTCCGACGTGGGGCATGAAGCAGATGCAGCGTTGTGTCGAGAGTCTTCGGTCCAAGAACATCACCGAGACCGTCGATGCGATTGTGGATGAACTCCTGAATGAGACTGGAGGCATGGTCGAGGACGACATCCTGGTCCTAGGGGTAGAGTTTTGAGAACGAGCATGGCCGCTCGGCCCTGACGAGGGCGCAACATGTTTGAGACGACGCAAAACGAAGGCAAGTTCCACCTGCGGATGTCCGCCACGTTGGAGAACATCGACCGGGCGGACGAGGCCTTAGTCGAGTTTCTGAAGAGCCGCGATGCCCCGGTGGACCTGTTCGCGGTGCGGATCCTGTTGAGGGAGGGGATGCTCAACGCCGTGGTTCACGGCAGCGGGCAGGATCCGGATCTGCCGGTGACGATGGACGTCGAGCTGGACGCCGAGGGCGTCGGACTGACGATCGAGGACACCGGGCCGGGCTTCATCTGGCAGAACCGATCTGCGAGTTTTGACCTGATGGGAGACGGGGGGCGGGGTATTCCGCTGATGCAGATGTACGCATCGCGGATGGCCTTCAATGACTCCGGGAACAAAGTGTCGTTCTGGCGCAAGTACCGCGAGGCGGAGGTGTGCCAGGGCGCGACTCATGGAGAATGCCAATGACACAGACAGGCGCGACAGCGGAAGCGTTCGTGGTCAAACCCGGGCGCGACATCGTCATTTCCTACGTGGAGACGTTCCGAAGGGAATTGCTCAGTCTCATCGACCAGGGCCATCTGAACCTGGTGATCGATCTGGACGGGGTGAGCATGATTGACTCCAAGGGACTGGCCATTTTCATGCTCTGCTACAAGAGCCTTTCCGCCAAGGGTGGGAAGCTGACCGTACTCACCAGCGATCAGGATCTGCGTTACCTCTTCAAGGTCATGCGTATGGATGAGATGTTCACCGTGACCGACAACCTCTAACCAGCGCCTTCACCAACCGATCGGACGGTCAAACGTCAGGAGCGTCATGATGTCAATGAGCAACAACGAAGTCGTCGCGGAGTTCATCGTCGAATCGCAGGAGCACCTTGCAGACATCGAGAACCAGCTTCTGGCGATTGAAGCCGGCGGCGCGGCCATCGACCTCGAACTCGTCAACACGGTGTTCCGCTCGATCCACTCCATCAAGGGGGCTTCGGGCTTCCTGGGCTTCACCGCCATCGGCGAGCTGTCACACAGCATGGAGAACGTGCTGAACCTGATGCGGGGCAAGGAGCTGGTCCCGACATCGGAGACCATCGACGTGCTGCTGAAGGCGGCGGACGTGCTCCGCGGCATGATCAACGTGGCGGAACAGTCGAACGGCACTGACGTCTCCGCGCACGTGACGGCCCTCAAGCGGATCATCGAAGGCGGAACAACCCCCGCGGTCCAGACGAGCATGAAACAGACCACGGAGATTCCGGGACCCGGCGGCATCGTTCTGCGGGTGACCGAACACGTCCTGGCAACCCAGCGGACCATCGGCCACCGGCTGTACCTGGTCAGCATCGACCTGATCTCGGAGGTGGAGGCCAAGGGCATGACCCCTCTGGCCTGGGTCAAAGGACTACTCAGTTTCGCCGAGCTGCTCGACTCGCGCCTGGACCTGGTCGACGGCGGTGGGCTCGACTCAGAACTGCCCGGAGCCATGCGGTTCGTGGCCCTGATCGGAACGGTCCTGGAAGACCCGGAAATCGTGGCCACGGCCTGCAAGGTGCCCGTGACGCAGGTCCAACCGGCCCATATCGACCAGGCTGCGCCGGCCCCGGCGACCGCCCCCCATCCCCCCGCCACCGTCGGTCCGGACGCGACGCGTACCGCCGCGGCCGACACCGCCGCGACTCCAGTGTCCCCGGCGTCCGCCCCCGTCGAGCCGGCCGACGCCGCAGCGGCCCCGCCCATTCACGAGGAGGTCCCGTCACCGGTGCACCAGGAGCCGGCGGCTGCGGCTCCCACGGCCAGCATGAGTGGTTCGACCACAGGGCCGGGCACTGCGGCGACCAGTGCCGGCGGGACTGAGACCAGCATTCGCGTATCCGTCGGGCTGCTCGACCATCTGATGAACTTGGCCGGCGAACTGGTTCTGGGGCGCAACCAGCTCCTGCAAATGATTGCCACTAAGGACCAGAGCGGCCTGGAATCGGTGGGCGGCCGGCTCAATCAGGTCACCAGCGAGCTGCAGGAAGCGATCATGCAGACCCGCATGCAGCCGATCGGCTCGGTGTTCAGCAAGTTTCCGCGCGTGGTACGAGACCTGAGCAGCAAGCTTGGCAAGCAGTGCGAGCTGGTTGTGGAAGGCAAGGATGTGGAGCTCGACAAGTCGATCATCGAGGCCATTGGCGATCCACTCACCCACCTGATCCGCAATTCGGTGGATCACGGGATCGAGCGGCCGGGAACCCGCACCGCCAAGGGCAAGAAGGCCTCGGGCACGGTGGTGCTGCGGGCCTTTCACCAGGCGGGGAAGGTCAATATCACCATCACCGACGACGGAACGGGGATTGACGCCGAGAAACTCAAGGCCAAGGCGATCGAGAAGGGTCTGATCACGACCAGCGCCGCCCGGGAAATGAGCGAACGGGATGCGATTCGGCTCATTTTCCACCCTGGCTTCTCCATGGCCGAGAAGGTCACCGACGTCAGCGGGCGCGGGGTGGGCATGGACGTCGTCAAGACCAACATCCAGAAGGCCGGGGGAACGGTCGACGTCGAGACCCAGGTCGGGGCCGGCACCACGATCAGCATCAAATTGCCGCTCACTCTGGCGATCATCCCATCGTTGATCGTGCGCTGCGGGGAGGAGCGCTACGCCATCCCGCAGGTCAACATCAGCGAGCTGGTGCGGATCAAGGCGACGGAAGCGGCCTCGAAGATCGAACGTGTCAGCGGTGCGGAAGTGCTGCGGCTTCGAGGCAACCTGTTGCCGCTCGTCCGACTCAGCAAAGCCCTGGAGATTCAGTCGAAACGACTGGATCCGCTGCCGGCCACGCTGGAGGACAACCTGCGCGAGAACCTTGCGGACCGCAGAAGCGGCCGGGCCGCGCCGCCGGAGATCGAGGAGCATCGATCCGGTGCCGACCGGCGTACGGATACCGCGGCCGGCGCCCTGAACATCATCGTGGTGGAGACCGGGCACCTGCGTTACGGCATGATCGTGGACGGTCTGCACGATTCGGAGGAGATCGTGGTGAAGCCGCTGGGCTCGCACCTCAAGGGCACCCCGTGCCTGGCGGGAGCGACGATCCTGGGCGATGGGCGGGTAGCCCTGATTCTGGACATCGCCGGCATCGCGTCCCACTGTCAGTTGGCCGTACCTGAAACCGAGGATGACGCCGAGGCGACCGAACAAGGGGCGAGTGGCTCGGGCGAGACGCATACCCTGCTATTGTTCACCAACGAGCCGAGCGAGCAGTTCGGCGTTCCGATGGGCCTCATCGCCCGGATCGAGCGCATTCGCACATCGCAGATCGACAGCGTCGGCGGCCAGGACATTCTGCAGTACCGCGGCAGCTCGCTGCCGCTGCTCAGCCTGGATCAACACATCAAGGCCAAGCCTCGAGCGCAGCAGGACACGGTCTACGTGGTGGTTTTCCGGGCCGCGAAACAGGAGATCGGCCTGATCGCGCCGAATCTGGTCGACATCCGCGAGGTCGACGCCGAGGTGGACACGATCACGTTCCACCAGCCGGGCGTGATGGGCTCTATGGTCATCGACGGCAAGGCCACACGGCTGGTGGACCTGTTCGAGCTGGCCCGCACGGCGCATCCCGACTGGTTCACGGGCCAGACCGCATCTGACCAGGGCTTGAAGATCAAGCCCCGGCTGCTGCTGGCCGAAGACTCCGCCTTCTTCCGCAACCAGCTCAATGGATTCCTGACCGACGAGGGCTTTGAGGTCGTCGCCTGCGAGGATGGTCAGGTGGCCTGGGACAAGCTCCAGTCGGCTGACGAGCCTTTCAGTGCGGTCGTCACCGACATCGAGATGCCCAACATGGACGGGTACAACCTGACCCACCACATCAAGCAGAGCCCGCTCTACAGCCATCTGCCGGTCATCGCGGTCACCTCACTGGGCGGCCAGGAGGACATGCGCCGGGGCAAGGAAGTCGGTGTGGATGAATACCAGGTCAAGCTGGACCGCGACCAGTTGATCGCGGCCGTCCGCAGACTGTTGAAGGCAACGAATCCGACCCGGGGCCCGTCCCAGGAGACCACCCCGTCCCAGACCAGGAGGTCACGATGAATACCGCGACACTGACACCGCCTCGGAATTTGGCCCAGGAGATGGAGTACGCCACGTTCTATGTGGGCGAGATCCTGCTGGGCGTGGACATCGGGCAGATGGAGGAGATCAATCGTCAACTCGAGGTCACCGTGGTGCCGCATGCGCCGCCGTTTGTGCGCGGCGTGGTGAATCTTCGCGGCGAGGTGGTCACGGTCGTTGACCCACGAGTCATTCTAGGACTTCCCATCACGGAGGTCTCGGCAACCAGCCGGACCGTGATCGTGCGTCACAGAGGCGAGCAGATTGGCCTGCTGGTCGATCGAATCGCGGACGTCGTCCGCATCTCGGCAGGCGAGATGGAGCCCCCGCCGGCCAACGTGAGTGGTGTGGAGGGGCGCTTCTTCAAAGGAGTCTACAAGCTGCAGACGGAGTTGTTGATCGTTCTGGATGTGGAGACCGCCTTGTCTGCGCCGGCCAGTGATCGTCAGGCGTAGCGATCGAGGAATGGTCTCATGATGGGGCGGGGTGAGCCCGCCGTGCCGGAGACATGCTGGAACCGCGGGTCACGTTACCAGGTACGGGCCAGCCATGGACAATCGCAGAGAAAGCAGGAACAGACATGAAACTTCAGAACAAACTGACCGGAACAAGTGTGGGCCTGATGCTCCTGTCGGTGGCCGTGGTCGCGGCCATCGCGCTGTGGGCATTTGTTCAATCGAACCGCACGGCGGTATCGACAGCCAGGGCCGCGATCCAGTCGCAAACCAGCGAGGTTCTGGCGATCGGGGTGCGCGCCCAGGTGAGAGACCTCGACAACCTGGTCAAGCGTGTCGAGAACGACGCTCGGCGGCTGGCCGACTCGCCGAACTTCGCCGGCTACATCACCTGCAGGGCGGGAACGAACGAGCTCTGGAACGAAATCGGCATGAAGGAAGCCGGCCGGATCCTGGAGGGAATCGAGAACACCTGTGCCGTCCAGCGGGCGTTCCTGCAGGAGATTCTGGAGCACAACATCGTCGTCGCCGAGCACGTGCTGGCGCGTCACGGGCGCATCGGGTTCTCCGAACAGAAAGCGGAATGGAAGGCGGTCAATCAGTTCAACAAGACGGAGACAACCGTCTCGCTGCCGCGTCTGACCATCGGTGACAAAACGCTTGAAAGCAACTCCGACCCGAAGACGCCCTCCCCGGTGGTGGACGAAGTGGTGGCTCAAGTCAGCGGTTCGTGCACGATCTTCCAGCGAATGAACGAGACCGGCGACATGCTCCGCGTGGCCACGACGGTAACCAATACCTCGGGCCAGCGCGCGATCGGAACGTACATTCCGGTGACCCAACCGGACGGAACGCCCAACCCGGTCCTGGCGTCGGTCTTGGCCGGCAAGCAGTATTCAGGCCGGGCCTTCGTGGTCGACTCCTGGAACTCAGCGGTCTATAGGCCTCTGAAAAACGAGAAAGAGCAAGTGGTAGGCGTGCTCTATGTGGGGGTGAAGGAGCAGGAGACCGCAACCACCCTCCAGGACATTGCCAAGATCAAGGTCGGCAAGACCGGTTACCCGTTCGTGATGGACTCCAAGGGCGTTCTGATCAGCCACCCCAAGACCGAGCTGATCGGCAAGGACACAATCAAGGACCTGAACCTGGCCTCATTCAAAGAGATCCTTGAGAAACGTTCAGCGGACAAGACCCAGCGGCTCTCCTACACCTTCGAGAACCGTGACAAGTTCGTGCTCTACAAGTATTATCAGCCCTGGGACTGGATTGTCTGCGTCAGCGGCAATTGGGACGAGTTCAGCGCCGCCGCGGCGGAGTCGGCCGGCAAACTCCTCGCCCAAGAGCTCAAAACATTGAGCCACCTCTCTGAGCTCACCTTCAAGAACGAGCGGAAACCGATCTACAGCCAGATTTGCTGCATGAGCGCCAAGGGCGACGAGCTCATCAGGATTCAGAAGGGCGAGGAACAGAAGGACCTGGGCAACAAGTCGGATGCCGCGTGGTTCCAGGAAGCCACCAAGCTCAAGGCGGGGGAAGTCTACCTCGCGCCGGTGGAGGTTGCGGCCAACACCCAGGAGGTGGAACTCAGGGCGGTCTCACCTGTCTACCAGGGAGACAAGCTGCTCGGCGTGGCGGTGCTCAGCATGGATTGGGGCATCACCCACGACGTCATCGCCCAGACGACCTATGGCAAGACGGGATATGCCTACGTCATGAACGACAAGGGCCTCCTCGTCAGCCATCCGAAGTATTCGCTCATCGACAACGTCAACATCGGCGACGCCAAGTACGGGCCGCTTGCCGATTTGGTCAAGACGCACATGAGCAAAGGCGAGCAAGGGTACAGCCAGTATACGTTTGAAGGCATTGAGAAATGCGTCGCCTACGAACCGCTGAAGATCGGAGCATCCACTTACTCCGTGGCCGTCACTGAGCCGATCGAGGAAGCCATGGCGATCGCCAACAACCTGGCCGTCGAAGGCAACAAGAACGCCACGGCGACCATTAAGAAGATCTCGCTGTCGGCGCTGGCCGTGATCGTGATAGGCGTCTTCGTCAGCCTGGCTACCGCTCGCCGCATTGCCAACCCGATGCGGCGACTGGCCCTCGCTCTCCAGGACATCGCCCAAGGGGAAGGCGACCTGACCAGGCGTCTGGAAGTCAAGACCAAGGACGAGATCGGCGACGTAGCCCACTGGTTCAACGTCTTCCTGGACAAGCTCCAGGGCATCATCAAGAAGATCTCGGAGAACGCGCACACCTTGGCCGGGGCCTCGACCGAACTGTCGTCCACCGCAACTCAGCTGGCCGGCGGGGCCGAGGAGACAACCGCTCAGTCGGCCACCGTGGCGGCCGCGGCGGAGGAGATGTCCGCGAACATGAATACGATCGCGGCGGCTGGGGACGAGATGTCGACCAACGTCAAGACCGTGGCCGCGGCCATTGAGGAGATGACCGCGAGCATCGGCGAGGTGGCCCGCAACGCCGAGCAGGCGGCCAGCGTGGCCGAGAACGCCACCCAACTGGCTAACACGAGCAACCAGAAGATCGGCCAGTTGGGATCGGCCGCGGATGCGATCGGGAAGGTGATCGAGGTCATTCAGGACATTGCGGAACAGACCAACCTCCTGGCCCTGAACGCGACTATCGAGGCGGCCCGGGCCGGGGACGCGGGCAAGGGTTTTGCCGTAGTTGCCACCGAGGTCAAGGAACTGGCCAAGCAGACCGCCGAGGCCACCGAGGACATCCGCAAGCGGATCGGGGCCATTCAGAGCTCGACCGGGGAGGCGGTGACGTCCATTGCCGAAATCACCAAGGTCATCGGCAAGGTCAACGAGGTCTCGCGCACGATTGCCTCGGCGGTGGAGGAGCAGTCCATCACCACCAAGGAAATCGCCCAGAACGTGGCCCAGACGGCCGCAGCCTCGAGTACGGTCTCGCAGGGCGTAGCTCAGTCGGCGACGGCGAGCCAGGAAATCACCCGGAACATGGTCGGAGTCGATACCGCCGCCAAGCAGACTGCCCAGGGGGCGGCACAGACCCAGGCCGCCGGTCAGGAACTGTCCAAGCTGGCCGAGGAGCTGCAGTCCCTCGTCGGGCAGTTCAAGGTCTAAGCGCGAGCCACGCGTCTCGGTTTCCCCGGGGGAACCGTCCCCGGGGAGACGAGAGCGGCATGAGGATTGGCGGCCGAGGCATCCCAACGGCGGTTCGAGATTCGGGGGACGGGAGGCCGATGGCCTGACAGGAGTCGTTGGCAGGGGGCAGCAAGCGGCGGGAACCTGTGGAACGATTCAGACTTCGGGAGCAAGCGGCGTAGGCCGGGGATGGGCATCGCCGGAGCTCGGGGCCATCGGAGGACCATACGTGGCTCAAGCCAAGGTACTTGTGGTGGATGACAGTCCGATGATCAGCCGCCTCCTGCAGAGCAAGCTGGGGGCGGCCGGCATTGTCAGCGACGCGGCGGACTCTGCGGCGAAGGCGTTGCAGATGATGGAGCGCCACCTTTACTTCGTGGTGGTCGCGGATATCCACATGCCGGGCACGGACGGCGTCGCCTTGCTCTCGGCGCTCAAGAGACTCAGCCCGCTGGTACAGGTCATCATGTTGACGGGAGATGCGTCCATTGAACAAGTGATCGAATGTGCCGACCGGGGAGCCATCGACTTCTTCTCCAAGCAAGAGCCGCTGCCGCCGCTGACCGACGCGGTTGCCTCGGCTCTGGCCCGGGCGGCTCGTTGGAGCGGATGGTTCCGGCAAGGCAATTCCGCGCCTGAGGCACTGGTCGCAGCAGGAAGGAAGCCGTGAACGAGAGGAAACTCCGAGTTCTGGTGGTCGACGACACGGTGGTGTACCGCCGGATCGTGAGCGAGGTCCTGGCGAGCCTGCCAGGGGTGGAGGTTCTGTCGGCGGCGGCCAACGGCAAGATCGCCCTCCAGAAAATGGAGCAGCTTCATCCGGATCTTCTGACTCTCGATCTGGAGATGCCGGAGATGGACGGCCTGGAGGTACTCCGCCAGCTCAAGGCGAAGAACAGCCCGGTCGGGGCGATCATGCTCAGCGCATTTACCACCAGCGGGGCTGATGCCACCGTGGCCGCCTTGAAGCTGGGTGCCTTCGATTTCGTGCTCAAACCCAGCGGGACGGACACCGAAAGCAACGTTGAGGAGCTGCGGAGAGAGCTTGGTCACAAGATCGAGGCGTTCGCCCGATCCCGTTCGATTCGCGAGGCGGCCGGAGACTCATCCGGGCCTCAGCGGGTGGCGACGAGGAAGGTGTCCTCCGCTTCCGAAGTGGTTCGGCGAATGAGCGTTGTCGCCCAACCGGTCTCCGGCAAGCCGGAGGTGGTGGCATTGGGCATTTCCACCGGCGGACCGCAGGCCCTGAGCCGAATGCTGCCCCAGCTCCCCGGCGATCTGGCCACCCCGGTGCTGGTCGTGCAGCATATGCCCCCGAAGTTCACGGCCTCGCTGGCCCACGATCTGAACAGCCGTTGCCAGTTGGCGGTCAGCGAAGCCGCTGGCGACGATGCCGTCGTTCCGGGTCGGATTCTGATCGCCCCGGGCGGACGGCAGATGAAGCTCGACCGGGAAGGAGAGCGGTTGGTTGTTCGGATTACCGAGGATCCGCCGGAGAACCACTGCCGCCCGGCGGTCGACTACTTGTTCCGCTCCGTGGCCCATGTCTGCGGGCCAAACGCCCTCGGCATCATCATGACCGGAATGGGCAGCGACGGAGCCCTGGGCTGCCGGCTGCTGAAACGCCGCGGGGCGACCATTATCGCCCAGGACGAAGCCACGTGCGTGGTTTACGGGATGCCCAAGCAGCCCACGGAGGAAGGCCTGGCGGACGCGGTGGTTCCACTCGAGCGCATGGCCACCGAAATCACTCGCCTCACTGGAAGAGGAGTGCCCGCATGGAAGTGAGCAGCGAGGACATCAAAGTCATTTCTCGACTTGTCGATGACCTGTGCGGTATTGTCCTCGATGAAACCAAGGGCTACTTGATCAAGAGCCGGCTGACGAGAATAGCGGAGGAGACCGGGTGTTCCACCTTCAGCGAACTCTACTACAAGGTCCGATACGCCAACGACAAGACTCTGCAGACCAAGATCATCGACGCGATCACGACGAACGAGACGCTGTTCTTTCGTGACACCACGCCGTTCGAGGCGATGCGGCACAAGGTCATTCCGGATCTGATCGACGAGAAGGCCGGCACGGTCTGCCCTCGCCGCCTGCGGATCTGGTCGGCAGCCTGCAGTACCGGCCAGGAGCCATACAGCATGGTCATGGTGCTCTACGAGCTGTTGCCCGATGCCGCCCGCTGGGACATCCAGATCACCGCGACGGACATCTCCGACACGGCCATCCGGCAGGCCAGTCTCGGCCGTTACAGCGACATGGAGATTAACCGGGGCATGACCCCGCAGATGCTGGCCAAGTACTTCAATCGCGAGCCGAGTGGCTGGAAAGTCAAGGACGAGGTACGGGGGCTGGTCGCGTTTCGTCGGATCAACCTCCTCGAACCGTTCGTCGGCCTGGGCCCGTTCGACATCGTGTTCTGCCGGAACGTCGCCATCTACTTCAGCCCCGAGGCCCGCCGAAGCCTCTTCCTTCGGCTAGCCGATACCCTCACCCCCTCCGGCTACCTGTTCGTGGGCTCTTCCGAGTCGCTCACCGATCTGGGACCACGATTCGCGCCCCATCAGCACTGCCGCTCGGTCTTCTACAGGCCCAACAAGTCGGGAGCGGCCGCCCCTCAGGCCTGCCTCGCAGGAGCAGGACGATGAGGCTGCGAGCCCGGGTCCTCGTTCCGATCAGTTTGCTCCTGGTGGTTCTGAGCAGCTGCCTGTACCTGGCCGCCACCCGTATCCTCACCCAGGGATTCGCCGAAACCGAGTTCCGGGCAACCGAGCATGCCGTCCACCACACCAACGCCACCATCGACGACCTGATCAGTCGACTGCAGATCATCGGCGGCGACTGGGCTCAGTGGGACGATACCTGCAGGTATATCGAGGATGGGAACCCGGCGTTCGTGCAATCGAACATCACGGTGACGAGTCTGACCACCATCCACACCGACTGGATGCTCTTTCTGCACCGCGACGGCCGCGTCGTCGGCGACTTCACCCAGGCGGCCGACGGCGAATCGGCCAACCTCATGTTCAACGTACAGGCCCCCCTGCTGCGCGAGCATCTGCCGGTGCTGACACACCACGAGAAGGTGGGCGCGCCTATTGCCGGCGTTCTCCTGGTCGCCGGCTCACCCTGCATCGTCTCATCCTGGCCGATCGTGGACAGTAATGGAGCGGGCCCCATCCGCGGCACACTCATTGTCGGCCGGCGGATCAACGCCGACGTGCTCAAGAGCCTGCATCGACACACCAACTCCACGATCCGGCTGCACCGCCTCCATCAGGAGCCGGTGCCGGAGGCCGTCCTGGCGGCGCTCCTGGGCGGCGAGCCTCAGGTCATCGACATGGCCGACTCGGAGACGGCGACGGGCTGGTCGCTCAGGAGAGACCTCTACGGCCGGCCGGCAGTGCTCATCGAGAACACGACCCCTCGTCTCGTTGAGCGGCACGTGACGGCGAGCCTCCGGTACCTGCTCGCCTCGGTGGCGGTCGTGAGCCTCGCCAGCATCGTGACCATCCTCGTTCTTCTGGACCGGCTGGTCATCCGGCGAATTCAGCAACTTGCCCGGGGAGTCGAGGGAATCCGGGCCAACGGCAAGCCGTCGGAACGTCTCCAGGTCGACGGCGGAGACGAGCTGGGCCAGCTGACCGCAAGCGTCAACTCGATGCTCGAGTCGCTGGAGACCGCTGAGAACAAGCACCGGGCGGCCTTCGAGAACGCCACCGACGGCCAGATCCTCATGACCGACCGATTCCTCGATTGCAACAGCCAATCGTGCCTTCTGTTCGGCTGCGACCGCGAGGACATCATCGGCCGGACCCCCGCGGACTTCTCGCCACCCTTCCAGCCCGATGGGCGCCGTTCGGCCGAGGCGTCCCAGGAGAGAATCGAGGCCGCGCGATCGGGACATCCTCAGCGGTTCTACTGGCAGCATCGCCGCAGGGATGGTTCACTGGTCGAGTGCGAAGTCTCCCTCGTCCCCATCATTCTCGGTGGCCAGCGATCCGTGCACGCAACCGTGCGCGACATCACCGAACAGAAACGCGCCGAGTTCCAGGTCCACCAGAGCCGCGAGCAGCTCCAGTTCGTGCTCGAGGGCAGCAATGACGGGTTCTGGGACTGGAACATGACCACGGACATCATCGAGTTCAGCCCGCGGTGGTGCGAGATTCTCGGCCATGAGGTGGAAGAGATCGAGCCCCGGTTGAGCACCTTCCAGCGGCTGGTTCACCCTGACGACTGGCCGATGCTCGAAGGGAACATCCAGACCCACGCTCGAGGTGAGACTCCCCAGGTCTCGGCCGAGTTCCGCATGCGCTGCAGGAACGGCGAGTGGAAGTGGATCCTCGGACGAGGCAAGGTGGTAAAGCGCGACGACACCGGCAAGCCGCTGCGCATGACCGGCACACATCGTGACATCACCGAGCGCAAGCAGGCCCAGGAAGCCCTCCGCACCAGCGAGGAGCTGTTCCGCAGCATCAGCGATTCTGCCCAGGACGCGATCGTCATGATCGATCCAGAGGGTCGGGTCGTGGTCTGGAACCGAGCCGCCGAGACCATGTTCGGCTTCTCGGCGGATCTGGCACTGGGCGCAGGCCTGCACGATCTCATTCTGCCCCAACCTTATCACCAGGACCACCTCGAACGCCTGTCCCGCTTCGGGACGGCACCGACCGGAGACGGAGTCGGAAAGGTCATCGAGCTCACGGCCAGAAGGGCCGACGGCCAGGAACTCCCGATCGAGCTGTCTCTGTCCGGCATGCGCCTGCAGGACAAGTGGTTCGCCGTGGGCATCATTCGAGACATCACTGAACGCAGACGTGCCGAGGAGGCTGTCCGCCAAAGCGAGGAGCATTTCCGGCTGCTGAGCGACAGCGGGCCGGCCATGCTCTGGATGGCCAGCCAGGACATGAAATGCACGTGGTTCAACAAGGCCTGGCTCGAATTCACCGGCCGGACCCTCGACCAGGACCGCGGTAGCGGGTGGAGTGAGGGCATCCATCCCGAGGACCTCGAGCGGACCCTTCGGCACTACACGACCTCCTTCGTAGACCGGCAGCCGTTTGAGATCGAGTACCGCCTGCGCCGGGCCGACGGCCGCTACCGCTGGGTGCTCGACCGCGGCATTCCTCGATACTCGGATTCCGGAGAGTTCATTGGATACCTGGGCTCCGCGATCGATATCGACGTGCGAAAGCAGATCGAAGACCGGCTTCGCGAGAGCAACAACATGCTGGCCGACACAATCGAGCGGGAGAAGGAGGCCAAGACCCAGCTCATGGCCGTCCTCCAACAGCTCCGGTCGGCCACCGAGGCGGCCAACGCCGCGACCCAAGCGAAGAGCCAGTTCCTGGCCAACATGAGTCACGAAATCCGCACCCCCATGACCGCCATCCTGGGCTACACGGATTCCCTGCTCGAAGAGAGCCAATCGGCCGGCGAGAGCCCGGAGCGACTCAAGGCCCTCACCACCATCCAGCGGAACGGGCGCCACCTGCTGGCCATCATCAACGATATTCTGGACTTCTCCAAGATCGAGGCCGGCAAGCTCGCCATCGAGCAGATTCGCTACTCCCCGCTGCAGATCCTGGCCGAGATCGAGTCGCTGGAGTCCGTCAACGCAGCTCGGAAGAACCTGCGTTTCGAGGTCAAGGCCCTGAGCCCGATGCCGGCCACCATCACCACCGACCCCACCCGCCTCCGCCAGGTCCTGGCCAATCTGGTCAACAACGCCATCAAGTTCACGCCGCAAGGCTCCGTGAAGCTGCACGCCCAGTTCCTGGCGGCGGAACCCGCTGATTACCCGCGAATCCAGTTTGACGTCGTGGATACCGGGGTAGGAATCAGCCCGGAACAGCGGGAACAGTTGTTCAGGCCATTCACCCAGGCCGATGCCTCAACCACGCGGCAGTTCGGCGGCACGGGGCTCGGGCTGGTCATCAGCCGGCAGATTACCCAGTTGCTCGGCGGCTCCATTGAAATCGTCGATTCCGCGTCTGATCGCGGGACTCATATCCGCGTCACGATCCCCACTGGTTCACTCGAGGGTGTTTCCACCAGGGACAACGGTGAGAATCTCAACATGGAAGACTCTGTACAGAAGAACCGTGCGCCGGCCACGGCAGGTTCGCTGCGCTGCCGCATTCTGCTGGCCGAGGACAGCGAGGACAACAGCGATTTCATCAGCGCCATGCTGCGACGGGCAGGCGCCGAGGTGGTCCTGGTCGAGAACGGCCAACTGGCTGTCGATCAGGCCCTGGGTGGAATCCTGAATCGCCGGGCATCGGACCCGTCTCGGCCCTACGACATCATCCTGATGGACATGCAGATGCCGGTCATGGACGGCTACGAGGCCACCCGGCAACTCCGGGAGAAGGGCTACACCGGCAAGATCATCGCCCTGACCGCCCACGCCCTCTCGTCGGACCGCGACAAGTGCCTGGCCGCCGGATGCGATGACTACGCGACCAAGCCGATCAACCGCCAGGAGTTCTTCCAGACCATCCAGCGCAACCTGTCGGCATCCGCGGCCGCTCCCACCCCGCCGGCCGCACCCGCGTCAAAGGCTCCGGAGCCGGCGACCCCGGCCGCCAGCGAGCCTGCCCGACCGACGACGCCCTCGACAGCGGCCGGATCCGGGAATCAGGTCCTGTCCAGCGAGCGGTCCTGCGACCCGGCATTCGCTCCCCTGATCGAGGCGTTCCTTGGCCGGCTGCCCAAACGCATCGAGGCGTTCGAGCAGGCCCTCGCCGCCCACGACCTAAGCATCTTGACCATGGAGGCTCACAAACTCAAGGGGGCGGCCGGCAACTATGGCTTCACCGCACTGTCCAAGGCGGCCGGTGACATCGAAAGAGACGCCAAGGCACAGTGCGCCCTGGACGTGCTGCAGCACGAGGTCAAAGCCCTGATCGAACTCTGCCACCAGACGCGGGCGGAGAACCCGCCGGCTCCGACAGCGGCGAACAAGGAACCCCCATAAGGCAGGCCCGGGACAGCCCAGATCCGTTCGGCCCCGCGGACGAGGCCGGACCACAGGATCAGATCCAGGCGCTCATCACAGGAACATCTTCACGACCGTCGCCATGATCGCAATCAGGGCCAGAACGATCGACTCCCCGGCAATCAAGCCGGCCGCCACAGGCATGATGTATGTGCCTGCCGTGCGGCGGTGAACGAGGGTCCACACCCAGGCGATGACCGCACCGATCGCAAACGAGAGACTGTTCTGGAAGGGAACCACCCACGCAAGGCCCAGGCCCATCGCGGAGGGCAGATAGGCAGCCGCCTTCGGCCACAGCGCCGACAGGATCGGCAGGGCAATGCCCACCACAGCTCCGATCAGGATGGCATACTGGGCCGTCAGGGGAACCGTGTGCAGCCCCTTGGTTAAGGCGTCGGCCATTGCCCGCCACATGTTGGTGGCCGGCGGCTGGAACGCCTCCAGGGTCTGCTGGTCCGGAACCATGAGATACCAGGCAGGAACGATCGCCGTCACGCCGAAGAAGACCCCAGCCCATTGAGCCAGGAACTGCTTGCGCGGATTGGCGCCCAGCAGATACCCCGACTTCAGATCGGTCAGCAGGTCCGCCGCGCTGCCCGCGGCACCCGCGGTTGTCCCAGCCGACATCAGATTGACCGTGGTGTCCCCCTTGGCCAGCAGAGCGTACATCAGCTGCGTGACCTTGCCCATGGCCCCGGTCGGCGTCGTATCGGTCTCGCCCGTTGCCCGGCAGGCGACAAGCGAGAGCACGAACGACATGGCTACCGCGATCACTCCGAGCAGGATCGACATGTTGAACGCAAGGTAGTTGAGCAGCACGGCGGCAATGCCAATGGGAACCACGCCCGCGATCACCCAGGAGCCGGGGACCTCGACGCGGGCCAGCTCGGCGGCGCCGCTGCCCGCCTCCGCCCGCTGGAACACATTGAAGGCCCGGGCCATCGTCCGCCACTGCAAGGCCACCGAGGCCAGACTCGAGAACACCATGATGGACGTCCCGCCCCACAATGCCCAGCGGGTTGGATTGATCACCCCGTTCTTGACGGTGAACGAGGGAACGAAATCGGCGACACCGGCCATGGCCTGATCCTGGGCGAACAGCCACGGAACGGCCACGCAATAGAGCAGGATCGAGCCGGCCAGCATCGACAGGGAGACACGAAGGCCGATGAACATGCCGGCCGCGATCATGAGTGTGCCGGGCTCGAAGCCGAATCCCACCAGCGAGGGACCGTTCGAGCGGCCGGAAAAGGCGATCAGCTCGCGGATGTGCAGACGCCACGGCGTGCCCAGGATCGGCGTCTGATAGATGCGGTCGAGCAGCGGAATGGCCCCCTCCGCGGCACGAAAGAAGCCGAGCACCGCCCCACACCCCAGCGCCGTGACCAGCGAGTAGGCCTTCCTGATCGCCTCGGCGCCGTGGCTGTGAAGGCTCCGCAGGGTCTCGGCCGCGGCCATTCCACTCGGAAACGGGAGCCGCTCGATGTTGATCATCTGCCTCTTGAGGGGAATCGCGAGGAACACGCCCAGAGAAGCGCTGAGGAACGTGAAGGCCACCAGCGTCGGCCAGGACAGGTGGTACCCGTAGATCAGCAGCAGCGATCCCACCGCGGTCGCCAGCGTGCCACCGGTGGACATGCCCGCGGCCGAAGCCGTCGACTGCATGCAGTTGTTCTCCAGGATAGTCATCTGACTGAGGCGTTTGCCGGACAGGGTGCGGAGCGCATTCCAGATGACGTAGGAGAGGACACAGCAGGTGATCGCGACTCCGAAGCTCCATCCCAGCTTCAGCGTGGTATAGAGGTTCGAGATACACATGAACATGCCCAGGATGCCGCCCATCAGAACGGCGCGCAGGCTTAACTGGCGGACGTGGTCCCCCTGATAGACGTAACGATACCAGTGCAGCTCCTTCTCATCCGGCGTTGCATGGTCGGGCAGGGGCGGAATCTCTCCCGGCCGGCGGCCGTTCGGGGGCAGATGGGCGGCCTGTTCCGCCGCCACCGGCATCTCGAGCCGATCGCCCGCTTGCGAAACAGAGGCGGCCGACTCCGCGGTCCCGTCGGGCAGACTACTCTCGCGTTCGTTTGCACCGGTGGACATCAGCGGTTTCCTTCGGATCCTCGGCGGCCCGCGACTTCGCCAGGCCACCAGCAATAACCACACGCCCCCCGCCTGCGACCACCACGACGGTGCCCGCCGCGACTTCTCACTGCACCTGGAGCCCCATACGTTCAGAAGGGCCGGGCCGGCGCTGAACTCGGGCCAGCTCTCGACGGAAGAACCTGCGCTTGCGGGGCCGGCGCTCCCGCCGCTTACCCGCGTGGGAGCGGTCCCCACATACCAGTCTCGCCCGGCCTATTGTAACCCGACGTGGAGCACCTGTCATGGCACGTCAGCCTGACCGGGTGGACGATCTCGACCATTTCAGCGGCCCGGCGAAGTGGGAGATCACATTACATTCAGGCCGTCAGCAATGGAGTCCAGCTTTTCGCCGCGCTGCCGGCACTCGTCGCCTCCCGGAAACCCCCAAATGACTTCAAAACCCAGCACAGGTGTCACAACGACTCTTCATACCGCCTCAACCGCTCCGGTTCCACCGACCGGGAGGCCCAAGGCCTCGCCGGCCAACCCGGAGAGCGGCATGAGAAGAACCTCCGCGTCCACGGACCGAAACCCTCTCGTTCCTGGCGAACTTGCACAGAGTCTTCTACTTACCCAAACTACCAAATCGAGGGAGTGGGCGGATTTCTGCTGGTGAGCTCTTGACGACAAGCAAGGATGCCGGATACTCTGCCCGCAACCGCATGAGTCTTGCGGAGTAGCGCAGTGCGGACCGCCCAGGACTCAGGGATGAGTGATGGAGCGTTTCGCTTTTGCATGGGCCGGGTGGCCCCCGTGTGCAATTCAATCCAACGGGCGGCAAGGAAGATCATTCAGTTCGGAACCGGTGATACTCCGGCGAGGAGTTTCTGCCGGCCTCCATCGTGGGTACTGAGCTGTTCGGAAGACACCCGCAATCCGATCGGGGCACATGCAGGCCTCGCATCGGTCCATCCTAGGGAAATCGTTGCTGGGAGGCCCTATGAGCAACCATGACATCCGGGCCACGGTGATCCGGGTCCTCGAGACCGAGACCGGCTACAATCTGGCTCGACTTGACCGCGACTCGGATCTGCGCGCCCAGGTCGACATCGACTCGATGCAGTATGTGGCCATTTCGGTGGCGATCGAGAACGCCCTGGGTATCGAACTGCCCATCGAAGTCCTGAGGGTGCGGACACTCAACGAGTTCATGGCAATGGTGGAAGCGGAGGTCGCCAGGATTTTGGCCCCGTTGTAGGCCCTCTCTACACTTGTCCCTGCAGGTATCCCAGCGCGCGAGAAGTGGTAGCCCGCATGGTTCCGGTTCAGGAGAGCGCAATTCCTGCGCCCCGAATGCGGGCGACGGTGTGCTCCGACACGTCGGCACGCGGGAGCGCATGGGCTCAGTTGGTCCACGGCCGTTTCCGCCTCGTCGCCGCTCACGGAGCGCGCGTTTCCGATTCCGAGCGAGAAGGCCTGACGTCTTATCGGTCGCGCAAGTGTTGCCGACGGGTGGCTGCACCGGCGGTCCGCGTCGGCTCGACCCGCCTCGTGCCGGTTTGTGAGCTGGATTCAGCTTGCGCAGGGAATGGCCGCTTTCTGGAACCAGCAGATGGGCAATGAGCCACAGGGACTTTCTCTAATCTAAAAAGCACCTGAACGAAACATTACCCATCCTAACAACTCGTCCTGACTCCAGGAAAAAGTGGTGGTTTTTCCTTGACGCCGTTCGAAGATGTGAGATACTCTGCCCGTAACCGCATGGGGTTTTGCGGAGTAGCGCAGTTGGGATCGCCTGCACCTCACGGACGGGTTGGCCGGTGATCGGCTTTTCACGGGTCAGGTCTTCCGCATGTCCGGCCACAACCGACACACGATGTCCGGCCACAACCGACACACGGTCAACGGGGGTGGTTTGACCGAAAGCTGATGGCCATCCGGCCGACGGGCAGGCATGCCCGGCCTCGGCGGCCAGCGACCTCGCGGGCCTGATCAGGCTGTGCTTGATAAAACTGGTTGTCATACAGTTTGTTCTTCTTCTGTCAACAGGTGTTGGGATGCCTGAGCTGATAGAGAAACTGGACTTCCAGGGCATTCACTTCGCGAACCGGGTGTATACTCCGCGGGAAGTGCAATCCACCGTTGATGACCTGGCCACCCATCTGCGGGCGAAGCGGATCTCGGATTCACCGTTCGCCTTTGTCTTCGCGTACAACCACATCAAGACGGTGATCGCCTGCTTCGCGGTTCAGAAGGCGGGCATGATCCTGGTTCCGGTCGACCCGGACATCCGGCCGCTGGAGCTGGGTGATCTTCTGGCCGACAGCGAGCCCGGCGTGCTGATACGCTATGACCCGAGAACGCTCGAGTTCGACTATCGCCGGGATCTTGTGTTCCGCCGGCCGGCGAGCGAGCCGTGGCGAGGCGAGGACCTCTCGCGCATCTGCATGATGGTGTACACCGCCGCGGAGGACGGGTGGTACAAGGGCGCGCTTCTGACCCGGGAAGGACTCCTCTCCGTGGCCCACGCAATCGTCCGCGGCGACCATGTGAACCCGCGAACCGTCTCCTGCATGCTGGCCCCGCTGCACCACCTGTACGGCTTTCAGGCCGGGCTTCTGGTTCCGCTGCTCGGCCGGGGCACGGTGGTGCTGCAGGAAATCAAGGAACTCTCGCGGCTGCGTTCCTCCGTGATTGAAATGGCGAAATATAGAGTTACAAACCTCTATTCAGTTCCTATGGTGTTCTATCTGATCTCTCGCGTCCCCATGGTAAGGAACTGGCTGGGAACGGTGGTGGGGGCCGTGTCCGGCGGATACAAGCTCATGGAACCCGTTTTCCAGACTTTCCGGGACAAGACCGGGCTGGAGATCCATGAAGGCTACGGCCTGACCGAAGCGTCGCCGGTCTGCACGTGGCACATCCCGGAGGACCGGATCCGGATCCACTCCGTCGGGCGAGCCTTCGGCGACTGTGAAGTCTGCATTCGGGACAGGAAGGGCAACCGCATGCCGCCCGGCCGGTCCGGCGAAGTGTGCGCCCGCGGGGTGAACGTCATGCAAGGGTACTTCCGACACCCCGAGGCCACGAGCCGCGCGATCCGCGACGGCTGGCTGCACACCGGCGACCTGGGTTACATGGATGAGGACGGATATGTCTACCTGACGGGACTGGCCAAGCGAATGTTGAACGTCGGGGGCAAGAACGTGTATCCGCGCGAGGTAGAGCGATTGGCGCTCCTGCATGGCAACGTTCAGAACGCAACCGTATTCGGCAAGGAGTCGAGTCTCGGCGGGCACGAGGTGGATGCGAAGTTCGTTCTCCGCGACGGCGCGAACGGTTCACGGGAGGCGTTCAACCGCTGGTTCCAGGAGAACCTGTCGCGGTACAAAATCCCCAGGCGAATCGAGTTCGTCTGAGCCGTGCCGCCGTCCGAGAAGGCCGCCCGCCCGGCTGCGATCGGGCGAGTATCGGGGAATCGGGGGTGACTCACATGTTTCTGGATCAGATCTATCGCCAGATGCGCGAAAACGGAACGGCGTTCACCGCCTGTGCCGATGAGCTGCTGGACGGGCTTCGGCGCACCCGGGCTTCGATGTCCGCCGACGAGTGGAAAGCCTTTGCCGTGCGGGTCTCCATGAACCACCCGCTCCGGCCGCTCCTGCTCGAGGACCCGTTCACTCGCCGTGCGGCCGAGAAGCCTCGCGGATACGCCGGCGACGCGGTGATGATCGACTACATCTACGGCCACTACGAAATCAACGGAACGTCGAAACGCGGCCGGGCCGTCCTGGACTATCTCCTGAGCCGGCCGCTCTCGCAGGCCGTACGCAACCGGCGGGACGCCCTGACCCGGGCGATCGATGACATGGCCGCGGAAAGGCCGGACGCGGAGGTGCTCGCTCTGGCCTGCGGTCACCTGAGAGAGGCAATGGACTGCAAGGCGATTGTTCAGCGCCGGCTCGGCCGGTTCGTCGCCCTGGATCACGATCCCAACAGCCTCAGGATCGTGGAAGAACAGTTCAGAGCATGCGGCGTGGTCACCGTCTGCCGATCGGTGTTCGACATGAACTTCGCCGACCTCGGGCGGTTCGACCTCATCTACAGCGCGGGGCTCTACGACTACATCTGGCAGGGTGCGGCCAAGCAGCTGACCAGCTACGTGTTCGCGATGCTGAAACCGGGCGGCAGGCTGCTGATTGCCAACGTCACCCCCGAGGAACCCGATGCCGGGTACATGGAAGCGATCATGGACTGGTGGCTGATCTACCGGACCGATGAACAGCTCGCCGCCCTCGCCCAACAGATTCCTCGATCCGAGATCGGGGCCCAGAGCGTGTTCAGGGATCCGACCGGATGTGTCGCATTCCTGGAACTCGTTCGCGCCTGAAGGGTATCCGCCGCGGACCGGAAGGCCGTTCGAGCGAACCGGTCCCGAGCCCGGGCCAGCCGGGCCCGCAGGCGGCCTCGCATCTCCACCGACCGCATGGCCTTCCTCGGGCCCTCCCTGAGGTCACCAACTGAAACCGAAGCCCATCGAGATGAGATGCTGCGTCTGGGCAAGGTGTCCGTCGCCGTAGTCGGTGCCCAGCAGAATGTGGCTGCTTCCAGGACCGTCGATGGATCTCGGGAAGGCGATGACGTAGCCGCCGCCGACCCACCATTTCCGGGTCTCATAACGCAGCCCGATCGTCCCGTGATGGGTGGACGTGATCGATCCCATGGGGGTGAGGTTGTAGCGATCGGTGTTGGGCGTGGCGAAGTGATAGCCCGCACCGAGCCGCCAATGCTCGCTGAGCTTGAATTCGCTGCCCAGAATGAACGCCCACTGATCGCAATACCCCAGCGGAAAGGGACAGCTGAAGTCAATCGGCGAGTGGATTCGGATGCGGGTGCGGTGAAACGTGCTCTGGTCATAGTTGAGCCACCGGACCTCGCCGATGATCTTCAGCCACGGGGTTGCATCCCAGGCGGCGCCAGCGGCGATTCGCTGGGCGCCCTTCAGATCCTCGAGGGCCACTTCGCCGAGGGACACGGGAAGACAACCCAAGAGCGAGGCCTTGCCTTTCCCGCCCGACAGATCACCGAACCAGGTCGGCGAACGATAGGCGAGTCCTAACGATAGCGTCTCCGCCGCCTTGTAGTGCAGGCCGGCGTTGAAACCGCCGCCGTAGGCGTACCCGCGACCGAACTCGATGTCGGCCGGTCCCAGGACGGTGCTGAATTCCGACGTGGCGGCTTCGAATCGTCCGCCGAGCCCGAAGGACAGCTTGTCGGTCAGCTTGTACCCCAGGCTGATCGGCATGCTGACCATCTTCATGTCCGAAGCTTCACGCCGGTTCCAGAAGGGAATGAACAGATGCCGGAACGAAAAGCGGGTGCCAAGGCCAGCCTTGGAGTTCAGGGCAACACCAAAGGTCAGCCGGTCGTTGAGCGGAACGGCAATGCCCGCGTTGACCAGCGGAATGAGCTTGACTTCCGAGTCGTCGGAATCCAGCGGCCCTCGCCATCGGACGTCAAGGATGCCCAGCTTGCCGGCGAAATCGAGTTTGCACAAATCACGCGGTGAAAGGCACAGGTTGGCGGGATTATCGATCTGGGAGAGAACGGAATCGCCGACAGCCACATCCGCGCCTCCGCGGGCCCGGGCCTGCATGCTCACGCCGATCGGTTCGACGCCGTCGGTCGCGAGTGCCGCAAACGACCATGCCCAGGTGAGCCAGAGGACACCAATGAGCCGCGGTGGTTTGACCCGGAGGAACCTGCCCACGATGTGCTGAACCTCGCGCCCGATGAACAACATCCGAATGAAATGCCCGCGCCACGGCCAGTACCGCTGCCCAAAGGAACACCCACGCCGACCCGGTTGAATCGGAATCCCGGCCTCTGACTCGACGTGCGGAACCCTCGACTGGCCTCCGCCGGGCCGGCACACGCGACCCGACAGACCCACTCTCCGCTGGCATCAACCCCCGCCGAACGCGCCTGTCCGGCCCTTCAAAGGGGTGATCGGCACACCGTATATCGGCCGGAAGCCGGCCCACCTTGTGGGACATTCGGCCGTCAGGGGCAAGACGGACGAGCGTCACGCGGCCGGAGGTCACGAAGCCGCCGGGCGGTCCGACCACCCTCTGGAACCGTCGGAAGGGGGGAACAAGAACTACGGCAGCGGCCGATAAGTCGAAGTGGATTGCCCGTTCGGGAGTTCAGCACCCGCTCAATCTGGTCGATGGGATGAAGGGGGACTGCGTCAGGCACCTGCGACCGCCTCTGTGAAGAATAGTCCGCCGCCTGGCGCCTGAAGTTGTCCATCGGGCCGGCGCCATATGACACCACCCGCCCGGGCGCCAGCCTGCCTTGTACCACGGGCCGGGGATCCTGCCAGCCCCGATGGGGCAGAGCAGGAGTGGCACTTCGTCGCGAGCACCGCGCCGAACATGCCTGGTTGTGGGGCCCCTTCCGCCTCGCGAAGTCGTGGGGTGCGGAGCAGTCTGGCAGTGCTCAGCAGCTTAGGCAAACTGCGGTTGACCTTTCCCCAAAGCCTCGAAGCCGAGTTCCGGAGGTTTTATTATCGGACGTTCATGGGCCGCATCCGTCTTTCCCTCGCCCTGGGCTTCTGCCTCTATGCCGTTTTTGGCATCCTCGACGCGTACCTGGCTGCCTCTGTCAAGCACTACATGTGGTTCATCCGGTACGTGGTGGTCTGTCCGCTGATCGTAGCCAGTCTCGTCAGTACCTACACGTCGTGGTTCACGCGATGTGGGCAACTCCTCATCGCCATCCCCGTTGGTCTCGGCGGGCTGGGCATCGTGGTGATGATCCTGATTGCGCCGCCGCCGGCCGATACCACCTACTACGCCGGGGTGATGTGCGTCCTGATGTACGCGTATTCCCTGGTGCGATTGCGCTTCATCTGGGCCACGGTCACGGCGACGTCGTTCCTGGCCGCCTACCAGGTGGCGGCCTGGCACCTCCAGATCGAGACCATCACCTTCATCAACAACGACTTCTTCTTCATCACCGAAAACGTTATCGGCATGTTCACGGCCTACTACTTGGAGGCCCAGGCGAGGCAGGACTTCCTGTATCTCCGCCAGTTGGGGCGCTCGCGCGACGAACTCGACCGCCAAGTGCGCGAACGCACGGCCGAACTGACCGTCAGCAACGAGCAGCTGCGCCTCGAAGCCCATGAACGCGAACTCGTGCAGCAGGCCCTGCGGGAATCCGAGGCCAAGTTCCGAAGCGTGATTCAGTTCTCACCCATGGGCATCTGCCTCTACGAGTTGGACGGCGACCAGCAGCTGATCCTGAGCGACGCCAACGAGGGCGCCCTGCAGCACACCGGCATCGATCACCAGGCGATGATCGGCCAACCCATCGAGCGGGTCTTTCCCGAACTGGTTACCATCGGGGCGGCAGATCGTTTCCGAGATGCGGCCCGGTTCGGATCGCTGTGGACCACGGATTTCCTGCTTGAGCACGGCGAGAATGCCCGTTGGCTGGAGATTCACGCATTCCGCACGTCGCGTGGCCGAATGGCGGCGTTGTTCATCGATGTGACCGACCGAAAACGCGTCGCGGAGGCCATGAAGCAGGCCAGAGATGTGGCCGAAGCCGCGAACCTCGCCAAGAGCGAGTTCCTGGCCAACATGAGTCACGAGATCCGGACGCCCATGACCGCGATCCTGGGCTTCTCCGACCTCCTGCTGGAGGATGTGCGTGCCCGGCACACGTCACCTGAGCAGATTGAGGCCGTCCGCACGATCCGCAGGAACGGTGAGCATCTGCTGGCGATCATCAACGACATCCTCGACCTGTCCCGGATCGAAGCCCGAAAGCTGTGCATCGAGTCGGTATCGTTCTCGCCTCGCAAGCTCGTCGAGGAAGTCATTTCGCTGATGCGCGTGCGGTCCGAAGCCAAGAAGCTCCCGCTGCACATCGCGTATGAAAGCGATGTCCCGGACATGATCGAAAGCGACCCCACCCGCCTGCGCCAGATCCTGATCAATCTGATCGGCAACGCAGTGAAATTCACCGAGATGGGAGAAGTGCGTCTGGCGGTCGGGTGCGGCATCGCAGGCCGGGAAGCGACGATGAGCTTTGACGTCACCGACACGGGACTGGGAATCACCCCGGACCAGGCGAAGCAACTCTTCCAGCCCTTCATGCAGGCCGATTCCTCCATGAGTCGCCGGTTCGGCGGCACCGGACTGGGCCTGGCGATCAGCAAGCGGCTGGCCGAGATGCTCGGCGGCGACGTCGAGCTCATCGACAGCCGCCAAGGCCAGGGAAGCCGGTTCCGGCTCCAGATACGATGCCGGGTTGCCCAGGATACCAGCCCGGATGCGAGCACCTCGAGGCCCAGACCGGCCATCGTCGCCGCGAGAGGCGGACAGCCGGGCGATCAGCCCCTGAAGGGGTATCGCATTCTTCTGGCGGAAGACGGCCCGGACAACCAGCGCCTTATCCCGCACCTGCTCCGCAAGGACGGGGCCCAGGTCGTGGTCGCAGAGAACGGCAAGATCGCCGCTCAGAAGGCCATGGAGGCGGTGACCATGAACGAGCCCTACGACGTCATCCTGATGGACATGCAGATGCCGATCCTGGATGGATACCAGGCGACGGCGCTCCTGCGTCGCCAGGGATACGGCGGGGTCATCATCGCTCTGACCGCCCACGCCATGGAGGGCGACCGGGAGAAGTGCATCGCGGTCGGGTGTGATGACTACAGCACCAAACCCGTCAAACGGGCCGAACTGGCCGAGAAAATCAGGCAAAGTCGGGCCGCTGAGAGCCCCATGCGCCGATGTCCCGACGTGGCAAGTACATCCTCTGCCATCTCACCCCCTGAAACAGGCCCGGGGCGGTGATCCGGCACCTCAAACCTGCGCTGACCACGCTGCCCGACTCAGCCCGGGGTCGGACCGCGCACGCCGAGGCCGAGCCGCGTCACTGTCTACCGTCCGGTTGAATAACGGGGTTGAATAACGGACCAGGTCCGATATGCCGCCGAAGAGATTCACAAGGACCCTGAAGTGGCTCTTGACGGTTGCAGGTGGTATTGGGCGAGGCGGGAATCGAACCCGCACGTCCTTTCGGACAGGGGATTTTAAGTCCCCAGCGTCTGCCATTCCGCCACTCGCCCAGATAGGCTACTATCAAATGACGCCCATCCAACATCCTCGGCTTCCATTATAGTCGGGATCATGCTCATTCTCTCGGAGGACCCGAAGCATGGCCCCGAAAAGGAAGCAAGCCAAACTGGGATTCCACGCCGGAACCAGCCAGTTCCGCAAGTTCATCAAAGGTAAAATGTACTACTTTGGAGCGAACGAGACAACCGCGTTTGCCCGGTACAGCTTCTTCCTGGAAACGGGACTGGTCTTCGAGTCCGGCTACCGTCAATTCTGCATCGAGGAGAACCGGCGACTAACCCCCGTCGGTCGAACCATCGAAGAAGCCCGACGGAATCTGAGTCTCTTCCGAAATGCACCGCCTTCACCCGCATCACATGGAACGGGCACGAGCCAGCCTACCGGAGCACCGACTAACCAGGTCATTCTAATCCGCACGATCAGGCATGTGGATGACGCCTACCTTGTCCACCCCGCTCACAAAGAGTTCGGCGTGTCGCTGGGCCCCGTGCTGGACAAGGTCGCGGTCGTAGACTACTGGACAAAGGAGGCCCGTCTTGATGGGTTGTGTTCTCAGCGGTAATCACACGAACGCGAACGGCGGGGCGGTCTACAGCTACGATGCCTGCCCCACGCTCATCAACTGCACCGTGGTGGGCAATACGGCGACCAGCAGCCATGGCGGCGTCCACTTCGTCGACGGGTCCGCGTATGTGTACAACAGTATTCTCTGGGGTAACGCCGACGCCGATCCCGAAACCGACACTGAACAGGCCCAGGTCTGGTACGACTACTGAGACGATGACGTCGATCACCCGTGCGTCATGGGCTGGACCGGCCGACTCGACGGCGAAGGTAGTTTTGGCACGGATCCGTTGCTCCGCTACGACGTGCCCGGCGATGCCCGACTAGGCCAGGGCTCGCCGTGTATTGACGCAGGCAACAACGCCGTGGCTATCGGGCCCGATCTCGCTGACCGCCCACGTTTCATTGACGACTTGTTTACTCCGGATACCGGCACTGGCTCATCGCCGATCGTCGATATGGGGGCCCATGAGTACTACCCCGACTGCAACCGCAACGAAGTGGACGATCATGAGGACATCGCCGGCGGTAGCAGTATGGACTGCAACCAGAATGCGAACCCCGATGAGTGCGATGTCGGGGCCGGCGTGGAGAAGGACTGCAACGGTAACGGCGTACCCGATTCGTGCGACCTCTCCGCGGGCACCAGCGAGGACTGCAACGAGAACGGGCAACCCGACGAGTGCGGTCTCGCGGATGAGACGGTGTCGGACTGCAACGGCAATGGTGTGCCCGACATATGCGACATCATGGCCGGTACATCGAAGGATGCGAACGGCAATGGTGTCCCCGATGAGTGCGAACCGCCGCCGTGCGTGGCCACGCGGGAGTTGCCGACCAAGTATTCCCCGGGTCTGAAGGTGACCGCAATCATCAAGGTCAAGCCCGGGGCGGGCACGGCCGTCTACGCCGTCGAGGACAAGCCGCCGACCGGCTGGAGCGTCGGTGCAATCACCGAGCCAGGCTTCTTCGATGCCGCGACCGGCAAGGTCAAGTGAGGACCTTTCCTGGACCATACCGCCCGCACGCTCATCTACGAGGCGACTCCACCGGCGGGAACAATGTGCAATCAGTGCTTTGGACCCGGCGTGGTCAGTTCGGACGGCGCGTCCACCGAAATCTGCGGCCCCGCCTGCATCACACTGTGCTTCGATCACCCGGCGGACGTTAATGGCGATCGGAGAATCGTGATCGATGAGGTCACCGGCTACGCATCCTGCTGGAAACGCGGCTGCATCTGGCCGCTGCCTCCAAACCCGGTACCCATCAGCTACGTGACCCGGGGCGGCGCGATCTGGAAACACGGCGAGACCTACTGCTGCGACGCGAACCAGACGCCGCCGCGGCTCTGGATCGACTGCCCGCTCGAGCCTCCGGGGACGACCTGCCGCAGCGGCTGCTCGCCTCCAGCGGAACAGCCCACGCCGTCCGCAGTGTACAGCCGGATGGCAACGGTTACATGGTCTCCATTGACGTGCAGCCCGGCACGGCGGCCGCCTACGCTCTCGAAGAGTCTACGCCGGCAGGCTGGTCGGTCAGTCTGGCCAATGAGGGCGGCCTCTATGACCAGACCGCAAGGCAGGTGCGCTGGGGACCGTTCTTCGACAACACCGACCGCCAGCTCAGCTATCGGGTGCTCCCCACCCAGGCGAGCATGTACTCGGCCGTCGCTGGTATCTTGTCGGTCGACGGACTCGACCACACGGTGGCGGGTGCCGCGAGCCTCGCCCGGGGTCCGGATGTCGATCGCGATGGAGACGTTGATGGGGCAGACCTGGACGCGTTCACGAGGTGCTTCAGCGGCCCGACCGTACAGCTGTCTCTGCCGGACTGCGAGCAAGTCGATCAGGACGCCGACGGCGACGTGGATCAGTCCGATTTCGGCATCTTCCAGCGATGCTACCGCGGTGAGGGCCAACCGGCCGATCCGCACCGCGTGCAGTGAGGCACGAGCCTTGAGCCGCCAGCGACCGGCCCGATCTACACTCGGACTTTAAGAGCGGCTTCGAGGTGCGAACTGAACTGCGGCTGGTTCGGATCGAACCCATCTCTCAGGGGTGCCGAATTCCGACACGGCTTTGAGGGGTGATTTCAACGGCGACGGCACCCTGGATGCCCTGCTTCGCCGTGACTCGCTGGGATATGAGCCGGATTGCGTTTGCCGATCACGTCCAGGATCGTCTGCTTGGAGTCAATGGCAGAAACGGACGGTTCGACGGGTGTCGCTGATCCGCACGCCGCAGGCGCAGATCAGGGCGAAACAGCCGCAGTAGACCAGCTGGCAGAGGGCAGCGATCAGGCAGCAGTCCTGGTCGCTGCGGACGTTGGGCAAGTGCCCGCCTGGATGGCCGGTGGGAGGATGGGCCTTGCCGCGGAAGACAGGGGCCGGTAAGTTAGGGACGGAGATCAGCCATGAACGTCATCGACGCCATCAGAACCCGCCGAAGCGTAAGAGCCTATTCCTCCAAGCCGATATCCGCCGGAACGATCTACCGACTGGCAGAGGCGATGCGTTCGGCCCCGTCGGCATGCAACTATCAGCCTTGGCATTTCGTCTGGGTCCAGAACGCGGAACTGCGCAAGGGGGTGGCCAAGGCGGCCAATGACAAGCTCTGGCTGGCGGAGGCGCCGATCATCGTGGTCGCCTGCGGCATGCCGGAAAAAGCCTACCCCAAAATGGGCGGCTACGCCAACAGCGTCGATATCGACCTGGCCATCGCCATGGATCACCTGATCCTGGCCGCGACAGCCGAGGGCCTGGGCACCTGCTGGATCGGCGCGTTCAACGAGGCCAACGTCAAGCAGCTGCTCAGCATCCCGGCCGGGGTGAAAATCGTCGCCATGACGCCGCTCGGCTACCCGGCCTCGCCCGACCTCCTGCGACCGATCCGTGAGGATGAGCGGCTGCCACTGAGCAAGATTGTCAGCAGCGACCGGTACGAGGGTCCGCCGCTCGATATTTCCTACCCCGATGACTGAAATCGGTCGAGCACTCATGGAAAGCGCCCGACGGCATTTCCGCTCGCGGCGTTGCCGCCTGTTGAAGTCGCGCTTATGATACCCGGATGGCAAGCCCACGGCGCGACTACTTGACCATCGTCTCCGGGCTGCCCCGTTCGGGCACCTCGATGATGATGCAGATGCTCGACAAGGGCGGCATTCCGGCCCTCATTGACAATATCCGCCAAGCGGACGAAGACAACCCCAAGGGCTATTATGAGTTCGAGGCCGTCAAGCAGACCAAGAAAGACCCCTCATGGCTCGCCCAATCGCAGGGCAAAGTAGTCAAGATGGTCCATCTGCTGCTGCTGGATCTGCCTCCAGACCGCGCGTACCGCGTGGTCTTCATGCACCGCGACCTGCGCGAAGTCGTCAAGAGCCAGAACGTCATGCTTGAACGCCATGGCAAGGGCAGCGACGACCTCCCCGATGATAAGATCGTGGCCATGTTCGAGGCCCAGATTGAAAAGGTCGACAGGTATATCCGCGAGCATCCGTGCTTCCGGATGCTCCAGGTCAACTACAATGAGATGCTGCGCAGCCCGGGGCCGCAGGTCCAGGCAGTCAATGAGTTCCTCGGCGGTGACCTGGACACCCAGGCCATGCTCCAGGTCATCGACCCCGCGTTGTACCGCAACCGGCGGGCCTGATCCTCGAGGGGCGCTTCCCCCGGATCCCCATGAACAGGAAGAGCACCCCCCGACGAGCAAGGAGAGAAACATGAAGCCGGATGTGACCCGACCCGCGTTCTTACCCGCCCGTGCGGGCCCAAGGCTGGCCGGCATGATGGCTGCCGTACTGCTGCCCGCGTGGGCAGGCTGTCTTCCGCCCTTGATCCCCGCCCCCAGCGGCGACGATACCGTCGATTCGGGCATTCAGGTCAACGGCGAGAGTGTCGACACCTTGCTCGACCGATACACCGACACCCACCTCGACCCCGGCAGCGACATGAGGTTACTGACCGATGGCCCGGAGTCGCTGGCCGCTTTCGAACAACTCATCAACTCGGCCGAACAGCACATCCACATCGAGACGCTCAACTTCGACGACGATATGGAGAAACCGCGGGATATCGCCCTGGAAGTGGCTCAACTCCTGGCCGCCAAGGCCCGCCAAGGCGTCCGCATCCGGATGATCGTCGATCCGGTGGTGGAAGGCATCATCACCCCTCCGACCGTCACCCAGGCGCTCTCCGAAGCCAACATCGAAATCCTCGGCTACGTGCCCATGTGGACCGGCCCGCTCATGCAGGCCCTTCACCGCACACACAAGAAGCTTATCCTGGTGGATGGCAAGGCGGCCATCATCGGCGGAATGAACTACGGTTGGCTCTACCTCGGTGAGGGACAATGGCGCGACACCAACGCCCTGCTCACCGGCCCGGTGGTGGCCACCATGCAAGCCGAGTTCCTGCGCGACTGGGCATACCTCGGCGGCAATGCCGGCTGGGATCCCAGCCTCTATCCGACCGTCGAACCCGCCGGCAGCCTGGGCGTGCGATCCATCGATCAGCGCCCCTTCCAAGATGACTTCGATATCAACAACGCCATCCTGATCGCCCTCCGCTCGGCGAAGCAGTCCATCGCCATCGAGACACCCTACTTCAACCCCACGGGCTGGATGCTGAATGAATTGACTGCCGCGGCAGGCCGGGGCGTGCGGATTACCCTGCTGACCAACACCCAGGAGTCCACCGACATCAAGGACTCCTATACCCTCTTCACCACCTATCTGGGCCCGCTGATCGACAGCGGAGTTCACGTCTTCCTCTGGGGCCAGCCGCGCACGCTGCACTCCAAGGCCCTGGTCGTGGACAATACCCTGGCCATGATCGGCTCGTACAACCTCAACTGGCGGAGCATCGCCTGGGATACGGAGAACGTGGCAGTTGTCACCGACGCGGCATCCGTCACCCGCGTCCGGGCCATGATCGAGGCCGACATGACCGCCGAGTTGGTGTTCGAGGTTCCGCCCGGGTCGAATTGGCTCAACGCAGTTCTGGCCACCCCCGCTCCCGCATGGCTGCTGGCCCTGATTCCCTTCTTCTGAAGTCAGGCCGTGATGGCCCGGGCGTTGAGCGACATGCCGGACGCGGCCCCGTGATCAAACACCGCCGAGTAGATGGTCCCGCAAGCGGCACACTCCCACGAGCCGACCACGTCGCCCTCCCGGGGCCAGCGCAACGGAAGCGGCAGCCCGCACTCGGCGCAGTTGCCGATCCGTCCGCTCAAGCGGTTGATCAGATCGTCGATTCGCCATGGTTTCTCGATGAAATGCGGAATCCCCAGCGACGCGCATTCCTCCATCCGATTCCTCAGACTGCTGGCGACGATCGTCACCCGGCTCGCGACTTCCCGGATACTCGCGACCATCCAGGCGGGATCAGCCTGGGAGCCGTCGAGATCGAGAAGGACGAACTCCAGATCGGCGTCGTTCCTGAGCAGGTCGAGAGCGTGCTCGAGCGACTCCACCGCGTAGCAGCCCGCCCCGACGCTCTCGAGCAGCGAAATGAACCAGCGGCGGTTCATCGCATCGGAATCCACGATCAGCACCCGGCCGTCGAACGGCCAGCGAGCGTGCTCGTAATCCCGAAAGCCCAGGAGCATCTCGATCAGCGCGAGGCTCGTCGTCCTGGATTCCCGCTGGTGACGAAGCAGCACCAGTCGGCTTCGGCCGTCAACGGGCTCCTGGGACCGGAGATACCATCGGGCGGGGCCCGTCCCGATCGGGTGAGCCACGACCCAGCGATCGATCGCGGCGTCAAGATTGGGGATCTGGGCGCCAAACAGCTCGGTCATGTGACTGGCTGCGACGCCGGCCTGGGTCTCCGCCAAAAGGACCTGGGCACCCGAGTTCGCAAAGAGGATCCGGCCGTCCACGACCACTTCCAGGACAGCCAACAGGGATCGCCGAGGCTTCGCCGACGCCGCGGCGGTAGTCGCCGCCGAGATGGCCGCCTGGATCTTCTCCAGCTTGAAGGGCTTCTCCAGAAAACCGCACGTCGGCACACCCGCGGCCTCGGACCGCAGATGGTCGGATGGAAAACCGGTCATGAGAATGACCTGCATCTCCGGAAAGACAGCTCGGAGTACGTGAGCCACGTGCAAGCCGTGAATGTCATCTCGAAGCATCCAGTCGGTCAGGACCACGTCGGGGCGAAACCGCGCACCGATGTCGATTGCCTCTCGCCCGCTTGCGGCAGTGGCGATTTGATGGCCGTCAGGGCGAAGTCCGAGTTCCACCTGGCGGCGAAAGATCGCCTCGTCGTCAACAACAAGGACCTTGGCCATGACCCTCCTCTCCCAGATCCTGGATCGCCAGCGGCAAGTCGATCGTAAACATCGTCCCCGAGCCTAACCGGCTGTGGACATCAATTATACCACCCTGCTCAGTGATAATCCCGTGCACGATGCTCAATCCCAGACCGGTCCCGCCCCGAGCCAGCCGCGTCGTGAAGAAAGGATCGAAAACATGCTTCAACTGCTCGTCGGAGATGCCCCGGCCATTGTCCGAGACGGTCACCCGAACGCTCCAATCGGTCAGTTCGGTCCTCACTGTGACCAGAAGACCCTTGTTTCCGGACTCGGCGGCGTTGCGCATCAGGTTCACAAGGGCCTGCTCCACGGCAAGGGGATTGAGGGGCACATGGGGTAGATGCTCCGCCAGCTCGAGCCTGAGGGTCCCTCCCTGATCTCTGATGTACGGTTCTGTGAGCCGGGCGGAGCGATGCACACAGGCGTTGACATCACCCGGCTTCTTGCGCGTCGGCCGCTGACGGGCGAAGCTCATCAGGTCCCGGATGATCTCCCGGCAGCGTTCCGCGCTCTGGACAATATCACCTACACAAGCGTCGACCGCGGCGGCGTGCTCGGGCTTGGCCGCCAGCCGCTGAACGTTCTGAGCCGCGAGCAACACACCCCCGATCGGGTTGTTGATTTCGTGGGCGATACCCGCGACGAGCGTGCCGATGGACGCCAGCCTTTCGTGGCGGCGCAAGTGCTCGCGCGACTCCTCCAGTTCCTGGGTGCGCTGCTCCACCAGTTCCTTCAGGTGATGCTGGTATCGGCTCAGCTCCTCTTCGGACCTCTTTCGGTCGGTAATATCTAGGAAAATGGTGGCAAACTGGCCCGGCTTCGGGCTGAAGGCGGTCACCTGAAAGTACTTGCCCAGGTCGCTTGCGGCGTGCTCGAAAGTCACGGGCTGACCGGTCAGGGCCACTCGCCCGTAGGTGTCGATCCAGTAGGAGTCGGTGTGCGGCAGGACTTCCAGCACGGTCTTGCCGACGGTCTCGGCGGCCTTCAGGCCGGTGATCGACTCAAAGGCCTCATTCACCTCCAGGAACCGATAGTCGACCGCCACTCCGCCCTCGTCGCATAGGATCTCGTGAAGCCCGAAGCCCTCGCGCATGCTGCTGAACAAACCCCGATACCGCTTCTCCGACTCCCGCAGCCGCTGTTCGGCCAGCCTCCGCTCGGTGATCACCTCGGTGTAGGCGATCATCCCGCCGATCTGCCCCTGGGCATCATGCCAGGGCCGAAACTCCCAGCGCACATAGTCCACCGAGCCGTCCGAGTGCACCAGTTGATCCTCCTCCGAACGCTCGATGTTGCCGGAAAGGCATCGCTGGTGGGCATCGACCCATCGCCGCGGGCTCTCCGGAAAGACATCGTGGCGATGCAGGCCGATAATGTCCTCCCGCTCGATCCGGTGGTCACGCAGATACCGATCGCTGACATAGAGGTACCGCAGATCCTTGTCGTAGACCGCGATGGCACTCGGATCGTACTTGATGATGTAGCGGAGCCGCTCTTCGCTCTCCTTCAGCCGGTGAAAGAGGATCCCGAAGGGCTTGCGCAGACCGCTCTCGATCACCGCCCGGCAGACCAGGCAATACGACCCGATCCTCAGGACGTGGCCGAGAAAGCCGGCCAGGGCTCTGGCTCTTCCCGCTTCCATCGTGACACTGTCGATGATCGCGAAGCAAACCTCCGCCCCCAAGGCGACGAGTACGGCAGCCGCAAACGGCCGGCGGAATCTCCGGTCCAGGTGCTTTCTGGATCGCCGCAGGTGCAGCATGGCACCGCCCAGCATCGCGAGGATCACCAGGACAG
Source organism: Phycisphaerae bacterium (assembly GCA_018003015.1). Taxonomy (NCBI): domain Bacteria; kingdom Pseudomonadati; phylum Planctomycetota; class Phycisphaerae; species Phycisphaerae bacterium. The sequence goes on from JAGNEZ010000005.1 coordinate 94,549, forward strand.
TCATTCGCCGGAAGGAGACACCACCCGAGCTCGCGGGACCGCAATATGGAAAAACCCGAAGACCGAAGATCAGAATCAGTGTGGCCACGACAACGGCCCCGATCGCGAGCAGCAAGGCCCATGGCCGGGGGCGAGAATGCAGGAACCAGGGAGCGATCAGCAACGCGCACCCGTTCAGGCCGGATGACGCCACCCGAAGCTGGCGGCACATGTCGTCCGGATAGCCGGCGAAGACACCCAGGCCCGGATGGCTCAGCGTATTCAGCACATCGAGGCTCGCTATCCCCAGATAGGACGTCCCAAGGAACAGAAGGAAGCCGTCATCCCCAAGCTCGCGCGAATTCCAGGCGATGAGGAACACGCTGGCCGCCGCGGTCATGGCCAGCAGGCCGGCCACACTGTGAAAGAGCAATTCGTTGGACCGCCACGTCAACAAAAGAACGACCAGGCCGGCCAGTCCCCAAATCACAATCCCCCACCGCTCGATGGAACGGACACCGGCCACGACCTCGGCAGAGGCAGTCATGTTGAACTCCTCAGAGCCTGACGAAGAACCGTGTAGGGAACGAAGACCGGTAACAGAAGCCGGCGACCGGCTCAGGTACCACGAAACGCAACCCGGCTCATGACCGCGTAAGCCGGCCCCGAAGCCGACAAGATCGACTGAAACACAACCAGTTCCGTCGCGGCGAATGAACCGCCGGAGAAACGCGATTCCCCAGCCACCGCGGCCCGAAGATCGTCCGCGACGGCTGAGGCCTTCACCCTCCCCAGGGTCAGATGAGGATGAAAGCGGCGGTCTTCAGGCGGATACCCCAGAGATGCGAAAGCGCTCTCGCAGGCCTGCTGACAATCGAGCAACCCCGCCGGTGGATCGACCAGCCCCGCCCATACGATCCGGACGGGCCCGTGGGGAGGGAAGCAGCCGGTCCCGCCGATCCGAATGCCGAAAGGCAAACAGGCGGCAGCCACGAGCTCGGCAGCACGACACACGTTCGGCAATTGATCGTCGGGGACCTCGCCCAGGAACTTGACGGTCAGGTGGATCTGGTCCGGGCGGGTCCAACGCACGCCTGGAGCCGCCGCACGCAGCCGGTCCTGCAGCGACCGCAGACGCTCATGGACCGCCTCAGGCAACTCGATCGCCAGGAAACAGCGCATGACGCGATGATATCAGCAAACGCGAGAGCTGAACAGCACTTCACGCATCGCCATCAACCGGTTGTGGGATCGGCGCCGACGAACGCGACCGCGGGCGTGCTGGCAGTATCGGCTCACCGCGTCGTCGAACATCGCCGCAGAGATCAGCAGCGCAACCGGGTGGGTGATCCTCAGTTCTCGCGCCAGGCGCCACAGCTGCACGATATCCCAAACCGGTATCTTCATCCGAACAAGTGATCCCAGGAAAAGCGTCATCGGCCGGGATTTGCGCTGCTCGCTGTTGCGGCGGCGCTGCAAACGCATCAGGATGTGCACCAGGATCACCGCGACCGCCAGCAAAGCCAGCACGGTGACGGTCTTCACCCAGACCTGCGGATCCGTCTCTTGGAACTGACGGCTGAACTGCTGGAACGCTTCCTTCTTGTTGAGGGTGGTGAACTGAGCCAGGAAGGGTATCATCGCTCCACCACCTCCTTGCCTGCACGGTCCCCCGCCAGCGGCGAGACTATCGGGCCGGACGCGGACGACACCAGCTGCTCGATCAGCCCGCGGGCCCGAAGGCGCACCTGCGGATCAACGTCGGAGGCCGCCATGTGGGCGACACGCTTGGCCAGATTGAACAGCCCCATGTTCTCAATCAACCACAAGGCGCTGACTCGCTGAGCCCGGTCCTTTTCCACCATCATGCACAGCAAGGTCTCAGCCGCGTCTCGAACGCCGAGCTTCAACAGGGCACGGACGGCATTGGCCCGCACGCGGTTGTCCGGCGACTTGAGCAAGGGCAGCAAGCCACTGCTGGCCGCACCGTCAACGCCCAGCCTTTCCACCGCCTCGATCGCGTTGGCCTGCACGCGACCATCCTGATCGCGGAGGGCAACGTTCAACAGCCGCCGACTGGTTGGGCTGGGCAGGGTGCCCAGAGCGGCGACCGCGGCACTGCGGACCTCGGCCTCGGGATCATGGCAGAGCGGATAGACATGCTCTTCGAATTCGGCCACCAGGCCTAGCACCGTCATGATGCGCAGGGCCCGAACCCGGTGAGTCGGCGACGCGGCGCCCAACCGGAGAGCCAGGTTGCGCCGCGCGTCCGGCACTCGCTCCAGCATCTCCCGCCCCTGGACACCCCGCTCCTGATCGCTCAGGCAGTCGAAAACCTCCCAGTAACGATCCAACGTCATGGGAGGCGGCCGTGTTTCCTTCGGCTTCTTGCCGGCACCACCCTCCGTTTCCGCCGGCAGCATGGAGGACAGAGGATAGTCCGCCGGCCGCCGGCGAACCAGCTCCATGCGCGCGACACAACTCAGCTCCGGATCGCCCTGCAAGGCCAGGCTGCGAAGGAAGCCGTCAGCCCTCGGATCCAGCCAGTGTACCAGCGCCCACACCACAGCATGTCGCCCGACACGATCCGATCGACGGTAGAACTCCTTCAGCGCATCCGTCTTGCGTTCCGCTGAGAGCCCGGTGGCTAGAAGCCATCGCGGAAACAGTCGCTGGAATTCCTCCGGAGCCTGGGACACATCGATCACTCGCCGGTCGATCCAGGCGAGTTCACGTACCACAACCAGAGCTCTGGCCAGCTTCGGCTCGACCAGCCGCCAGGATTGGCGAGTCCACTCCGTCAAGAACGACACATCCGGACAGACGTTCAGCAGATGGGCGACCTGAGAGCGCGCGTTCGTCGACGCCAGGGTTGCCATCGCAAAGGGCACGAACCGAGGGCTGGGTGAGTTGGCCAGCAGCGTCACGGCCGCCTGCGTCGCCCGGCTCCCGGGAGCCGAGAACACCGCCCAGCTGGCAGCCCCGAGATCGTCGGCGAACCACATCGCAACCTCGACGACGACAGACTGGCGATGAAGATCGAATGTGGCCAGCCCAGCCTCAACGGCTCCAACCAGCTGCCTGCGATCCTCCGCCCGGGATTCCATCTCCGCCGGATCCAGGGCCACGCTCACCGGCTCCGAACCGACGGAGGCCTCGCCGTCAACGCCATCCGCGGACAACCTCAGCAGGTCCTGGGCCAGATGGTGGAGCGTCTCCGCGGCGGCCTCGCGGACCTTGACGGAGCGATCGCGAAAGCAGCCGTCCAGGAGATAGGATGCCCGGAAGAGCCGCCCTTCCTGGATCAAAGACAGGACATTCAGCCGCAGTTGTTCGTCACGCGATTGGGCCGCTTCACGCAACACCCCAAAGAGCCGATCGACATCCAGAATCACCGCCTGACGCAGCTGCTCCTCCAGGAGATGGAAGCTCTCCACCAGCCCGAACAACCCCCGGCGGCTCTGTCGAACCAGCAACGTCTCGATCACCGCCAACGCGGTAGGAGGATCAGCCTGCCGCAACGCCGCCAGAAGGGCATCGTCCGCGGCAGGATCCGCGGACTCCCGCAAAATGGTAAAAATGGATGGATCGGTTGCCATGCGCGCAGTACACTCACCTCGTTCATCGGTTGCCCCAGCGGGTGGCATAACGTAGACGCCGCAGACGAAGGAAGATATAAGGCCAAGGGTCCACCATGGCACCGCGGGCCTGTGACTCAGACCGCGAGGCCGACCGAAAGGCAGGATCAACAGCCGATAACCAGGAAACAGCAGCCGATAATCGCCGAATCCTGATCGCCGAACGTGACCCGCGAACCATGCCTCCCTCCCTGAATCACCTCCCGATACCCCGGCCTGATGTCAACCGCCTCAAGGCCGTTCTGCAGCGTCGCCCGATCGGCGTTATCCCGCTGGTCGAGCTGGCCATCGCCGAAGAGGTGCTCGCCACGGTCAAAGGTGAACCGCTCATTCCCCTGCCGCCGGGCTCGGACCGGTCTCAAATCCGGGCCGGAATCCGCGACCGCCTCACCCTGTGGCAGGCCCTTGGCTATGACTACTATCGAGTCCGGGCGGAGATCCCTTTCCAGGTCGAGACCTTGGGAGCGGCGGACACCGCCTCTCCGGGGAAAGGCAGCCGTCAGTGGGCCAACGAGCATCAGGGAGCCATTCGCTCGGCGGATGACCTGGAACGCTATCCCTGGCCTGAGCCGGCTGCCATGGACTTCCGCCACGCGGAGGCGGCCACGGCCTGCCTGCCCGACGGCATGGGGCTGATCGGCTTCTCCGGCGGAGTCCTCGAGTGGAGCAGCAATCTGCTGGGGCTCGAGGGCCTGATGATGATGCTCTACGACCAGCCGGAACTCGTCCGCGCCGTCGTCGACCGGGTGGGACAGACCATCCTGAACGCCTTCTCGATTCTCTGCGAGATGGACCAGGTGTTCGCCATCTGGCTGGGCGACGACATGGGCTTCAAGACCGCAACACTCATCCGTCCCGAACACCTCCGCGAGTACATCCTGCCGTGGCACAAGAAGTACGCGGAACTCGCCCATCGGACCGGCCGCCTCTTCCTGCTGCACAGCTGCGGGCACATCGACGCAATCATGCCCGACCTGCTGGACAGCGTGAAGATCGATGCCAAGCACAGCTTCGAGGATGTGATCGTCCCCGTCGAGGAGTTCCAGCGCCGCTGGGGATCGAGGGTCGCCCTCCTGGGCGGCGTGGACGTCGACCTGCTGAGCCGTCGCACGCCGGAGGACGTCCGCTGCCGCACGCTCGAGATCCTCGAAGCCTGCGCCCCGACCGGCGGCTATGCCTGCGGCTCTGGGAACTCGATTACCAACTACGTGCCCCCGGCCAACTACCTGGCGATGATCGAAACCGTACACCGATTCAACGGGCGGATATGACCATCCCTGCGAACCGCGGCCGCTGCCCTCAAGAGCCCTGTCGGTACGCAGTTCGAGCCACAAGACAACGAGCGTCGATCGCGGCCCACACAGCGTTCGCCTCAGGATGCCGACCGGTCGTGCATCCGACCGATCAACTCCGTCGATGAGCGATCCTTAGGACCACCCACATTGGCCAGCCGAATGCCTAGTCGGCGCAGCGTGGGATACTCCGGCAGGTTCTCCGGGGTGTAGTCGGGCCCCTTGGCATGAACGGCCGGAAGCACCAGCTCCAGTATCGCGTCACAGGTCGGCTCGTCGAACCAGGTGACGATATCGACGCAGCCCAGTGCCGCCACGATCTCCATCCGCTCGGCCAGCGGCTGCAAGGGGCGCCGGGGATCCTTGTACTTCTTGATCGACTCGTCGCTGTTCACCCCGACGACGAGCACGTCCCCTTCGGCGGCCGCCCCCTGCAGGTAACGAATATGCCCGACGTGCAGGAGATCGAACGCCCCATTGGCAAACACGATCCGCCTGCCCTCGGCGCGGAGAGCATCGGCAGCACGTCTCAGCTCCTGATGATCGATGATGATCCGACTCACATGCTCATCCCGCTGCACTGGAGCGATTCACCGCGGCCGCCAGCTCCGCCGGCGAAACCGTCGCCGCGCCTTCTTTCATCACCACAACACCGCCCGCATGATTCGCCAGACGAGCAGCAGTCTCGATGTCCGCACCACCGGCCAGGGCAGCCGTCAACGTCGCCGCCACCGAATCACCCGCCCCGGTCAGATCCACAATCTCGTCGCTGCCGCTGGCCGGAATGCGAACCGTCCGCCCCTCCGTCACCAGAACCATCCCCTGGTTACCCAGCGTCACCAATGCCGATCGTGCCTCCAGCCGCGCGGCCAACGCGGCCGCCAGCATCGCCACCTCGCCGGCCTGCAGGCCCAACTGCCGGGCGACCACCTCGGCTTCCTCCTCGTTCGGCTTGATGACCGACATACCGGTGAACTTGGCCAGTTCCCACCGCGAGTCCGCTACCACCGGCTTCCGCTCGGCGATCTTCCGCAACAGCACCCGCAGCGGCTCATCAAAGCTGCCGTAGCCGTAGTCGCTGGCCACCCACGCATCAACCTCGGCATCGACACGCTCGACACGGGCGCGCAGATCGGCCAAAAGGCGATCGTCCGGAGGATCAGCCGGCTGGCGGTCCAGCCGCAGGACCTGCTGCCGGGAAGTGAGCTTCGCACCCGCCAGAAAACGAGTCTTGGTGATCGTATCACGGCCGCGAGTCACCACGACCATGCCGCATCGCACCGCCCCGGATTCACTCAGCGAAGCCAAGAGCCGCCGTCCGGGATCGTCGTCGCCGACAAGCCCAACCAGATGAGCGATTCCTCCAAGCGCGGCCACATTCGCCGCCACGTTCGCCGCCCCACCCGGGCGAAGCCACTCATCCTCGTGGCAAACGATGAGCACCGGGGCCTCGCGCGAAACACGGTCACTCCGGCCGCTGACATAGAGGTCCGCGACCAGATCGCCCACGATGCCGACCTTCGCGCCAGACAAAAGCCGAATCGCATCAGTCAGTTGCGGTACATGGGAACACATGATCAATGATCGCCGACCTGCTACGGCATCAGGTCGCAGCGGCGGCCGCACGCCCCTTGAGCAGCTCTATGGCCGCCGCGAGAACCATGTCGCTGCTGATTCGCGTCATGCAGCGGTGATCGACGGAACACTGACGCTTCATGCAAGGCCCGCAGTCCACGGGCACATGCAGCTCCTTCTCGCTGGCTACCTCGGTCGCCGTCCACTCCCGATCCGTCGGGCCGAACATCGTGACTACGGGCGTGCCGAACGCATTGGCAAAATGACGTGGCCCGGTGTCGTTGGTGATCAGCAGACTCGATCGGCGAATGAGAGCCTTCAACGGCCCCAGCCTCATGACCGGATTGTCCAGCACCGTCGGACGCTGCCGCATGTGGCCAGCCACCCTCCGGGCTACGTCAATCTCCTTCGGACCACAAGCGATCAGGACCGCCGCGCTCATCTGCTCGACGAGCCGATCGGCCACTTCCGCGAACCGCTCGGGCACCCAACACTTGGCCGGGCCATAGGCGGCACCAGGATTCAACACGACCACGGGCTGGCCAGGCTGCACGCCGGCCGCCTCGAGGGCATCGGTCGCCACCTGCTCCTGCTCCGGCGTGGTGAACAGCTCGGGCACCATCGGGCAATCTCGGCAACCGAGATACCGGGCGATCGCGTTGTAGTAACGGATCATGGAAACCGGCACGAACTTGCCGTCAAACTTGTGCGGCAGCAGCTTGTCCGTCAGAAGCAGCCCCCGTCCGTCCCGGTCATAGCCGATCCGGCGAGGAACCCCCGCCAGCCGAGCGAACAAGGCCGCCCGAAACGAATTGCACATCAGCAGGGCCCAATCGAATTTCCGGTCCCGGAGTTCACTCGCCATACCCAGAAAGCTCTGACGACGTGTGTCCCGGGTCTGACCACCAGGCCAATGGACCAATTCGTCGAACCAGTCACCCCCCGCCAAGACCTCAGCCATCGGTCCCTTGACCACGCCGGTCAGGTGGATGCCGGCGAACCTCGCCCGGATCGACCGCAAGGCCGGTGTCGCCAAGACCAAGTCCCCCACCCAGTTGGGCAGGATGATGAGAATGCGGGCAGGATCCGGCCGCCGGAAACGCGTCTTTCCGCCGGGAGGGTCAGCCGCACCGTGATCGGAATGAGCCTCTTGTGGCATGGGCGACATTCTAGGCTATCGGCCCTCAAGGCTCAAACCCGTAAGCCAAGCCAGGTTCTCATCCCTGGCCCCGACCAGCCGGCAAACACGACAAACCGTCCTCCACCCGGCCGGGCCTTGCCTGACCCATAATGCCCGGTGTGATCATCCACGCCCGACCTCTGGCCCATGGGCGAGTACCTGGTACGCAACGATCCGAACCGCCTGACCGTGGTGAGGTACCTTTCGCGCGGGCAGAGGATCGATCCCACGTCAGCCACAAGCCATCTCATCATGAGCATTGTGCCTTTTACACTTGAATTATGACAGCAGAACATGCCTACGCGTTCACCAAGGCCTTTCCAGCGGCCTCTCCCACCCAAGACCGGTACCCAAGCCCGTCCTTCGCCGCAGGTTCATCGCGATCCGCCTCTGCCCCCTGTCTCGGGGAAACCCCTTGGAAGGAGCCGATCGCGTCAGGACACGCCCAGGTCTTCGCCAACCCGGAAACCCGGAAGCTCATCCCAAAGCACGGTTTGCATTCCGGGCGCGGTCCGCTACAATACAGAGCTCGGCTACAGATTGGCCGTCTTACTGAGCTTTGAGGTGCCAGGATGTCACGGGTTTGCTACTTTACCGGCAAGAGGACCAAGAGCGGCCGTCAGTATGCCCGACGCGGCAAGGCCAAGTACCTGGGTGGCGTGGGTTCCAAGGTCACCGGCCGGACCAAGCGGCAGTTCAAGCCGAACGTCCAGAAAGTCCGCGCAGTCATCGACGGCAGAACCGTCCGCGTCCTGGTCAGCACCAAGGCCATTCGCGACGGCAAGATCGTCAAGCCGCCGAAGCGCAACTACAAGCCCGCTCAAACCACCGCTTGAGTGAGCCGGGCACCTGAAGCCCCTTCGCCTTCAAGAGGTTACGGGTGGCGCGAGCTGGCTATTCGCTTTCCTCGTCCGAGCATTCCATGTTATTGAGCATCTCCGGCTGCATGAGGCGGAGGATCGCCGCGCTGCGGCATTCGAAATCGCGTGCAGTGCGGAGTACGCCGGCACCCATCAACCGTGCCGCCCCCGCTGCCTGGGCATGCCACCCTTCCCAAAGGACGCCTCCCCCTTGATGTAGTCCTTCTCCGCGAAGAGCTTGAGGAGCTCCTCGACCGATCGTACCACCACGGTCGCGCTCTTGGTCACGAACGGGGAGGGCTCGGCCTTCGGCTTCCAGACCACATAGACCTCCTTCGTGGTTTCGTAGGCATGCTGCAGCTCGCGCTCGACGCCACTGGACAGCCCCGGCTTGCCACTCGGCAACTCCGGCACGTAGCTGACAATCATGTCCGACTGATCGATGAGCTTGAAGTCGCGAGCCACGATCTGGCTGTCAATGTCAGTCTCGATCGCCATGACTTCTTCGACGCCGAACTCCATGGTCCGGCCGTGTATCTCGACCAGGAGCTTCCGTTCGCCGCGTTTGTGGGCCGCTGCGGCCAGCGACGGCAACCGCTTCTCGTCCAGGTCGCCAGGGTCAAAAGTGATGAAGTGGCTCGCCAAGGCGTCTCGGAATCCGTCGATCTCCGCCAGGACGGCCGGCAGATCCATCACATGGCTCATCGGGAACGAGGGGTAGACCTTCTTGCGCCTGGGCTCGAACATGAGCCGGTAAACGCACTCGGCCATGTCGTGCTCGACGCCCCGGGCGACAATGAAGAACCGCCCATGACCTCGGATGATCGTCGAAATGACCTCGGTAGCCAAAACCTCTTCCTCACGCCAGACCAAAATGTCCTTGAGACTGTGCCGGAGGTCGTGCTCACGGGTCAGTCGCTCGTGCACGGCGTCCACGTTGTCCACCAGGGTCATGAACAGATCGACGTCCAGAGCCATGATCTGATCATGGTCGAACGCCGGAAACAGGCCGTGCTTCCACCGAAACGTGGCGTGAGTATTGACCAGGACGTGGTCGGCCTTCTCCGCAATCCGCAGAATATCCTTGAAAACCGACCGCCGGAGAGCATCGAGCCGGGTCCGCGGCAGGTCCAGGATCCGTCCCGCCACGACGTCCGGAGCCTCTTGGTACATCATGTCACCGACGTGGCAGACGGCCACATCCTTGCCGTTCCGGCGGGCGATGTCGGCCACACGCTCAATGAACGGCTTCTTGTCAACCCCTACCTGGCCGGTCATCATCGCACGAACACCGGCCCGTCTGCGGTCGAACAGCGTTCTTTCACCTGCACCCTTCGACATCAGGCTCTCCATGTCTCCAAAAGCCCATGCTAGCTATGGTCTCGAAAAGGGTCAAACGACCATCCGGCTGCCCGTTCGGGCATGGTAGAATACGATCACTTTGAGCAAGGCTCGAGAGAACAGAACGGCGTCCGCCGCACCTTGGATCCGCGAGGATCGCATGCCCAGTCTCGACGAGATCATGTGGCTGCGATCCGCCGAAGGACAGGCCATCTGCGCGGATATGGCCGGCAACTCACCCGCGGACACGCCGGCAGCCATCACTCGCTGGCGCCAACGCCTCGAGCCCGGGCAAGTCACGGCTGCCTGGCAACAGGTCCTGTTCCGCCGATCCGCGCGGGCCAAGTTCTCACGCGCCGACCTGATGCTCTTCGACCGCGTGGCCCTCGAGCAGGCCACCGACGAAGTGCTGGCCCGCCACAAGGCCAAGCGCTTCCAGAATCGTTCGCGAATCGCAGACTTCTGTTGTGGAATCGGCGGCGACGCCCTGGCTCTGGCCGAGTTCGCATCTGTCACGGCCATCGACTGGTCGGCGGCTCGGGCAACGATGGCCGAACACAACGCATGCATCTATGGCAACCGGATCGACATCCTGACCGAGGACGCCGGCATCACCCGACCGGAAGCAGACGCCGCTCACATCGACCCCGACCGCCGTCCTGCCGGAGCACGAAGACACCGCATCGAGGAGAGCTCACCCGGTCCGCAGGTCCTGAAACAGATCGTCGATCGCTACCAGAATGTGGCCGTGAAGCTCTCGCCGGGCGCGGACTTCGAGAACCTGCCGTTCGACGCGGAAATCGAACTGATCAGCCACCGCGGCGAGTGCAAGCAAGCAGTCGCCTGGACCGGGGCGTTTCGGCAGGCTCGGCGACGGGCAACCGCGTTTCCGAGCGGCGAGTCCATCGTCGCAGGACCCGAAGAAAACCTCCTCTGGCCCCCGGCAGCTGCAATCCGGCCCAGCATGCTGCTCTTCGAGCCGGACCCGGCCGTCATCCGAGCCAACCTCGTCGGCATCCTGGCCCGCCAATACCAACTCAACCCCATCGACCCGCATATCGCCTGCCTGGTCGGAAAGACGCTGCCCCAAACTACGCTGCTGGCGGCCTTCAGAGTCCTCGACATGAGCGATTGGTCGGCCGCCCTCGGACGCCAAATGCTCGCCCGCCACAACGTCGGCCACGTCGACATCAAAACCCGCGGCTTCGCTGGAAAGCCCGAGGAAGTCCTCAAATGCCTCCATCCGCGCGGCACGCGCTCAGCCACACTCATGCTCACCCGAATCGGAGACCGACCAACGGCCATCCTCGCCGAACGTGTGCCGCCGCAGGCAGACTCGTGAACCACGTCAGAAGCCGTCCTTGCCGAAACCGGCAAAGCACCGGGCGGCAAGAATCTAGTTCACGACGCCCCAGAAACCAGCCACAAACCAGGGACGATCATTGCGGAAAGCGACGTAGTCGGATGCCCCCAGAGGTCAATGACCAAGCCCGACTCCTTGCTGTGCTCGAGCGGCGTGTCCGCGTTGCGCAGCCCGAGGATCTCCATCCGTTCGTCGGACAACAATGTCCTCAGGGCGTCCTCAGCATGCGGGAATCGGGGTCGCTGGTAACTCATCGGAACGCCTCGCTGTCTTATCGGACTCTCATCCATACACCGAAAGGCACGATAGCCGACCAGCAAGTGCCGCAAGACCGGTATTCAAAGGGCTTTCGCAGCGAATCCTCCCACCGGCAGGCACCATAACCCATGTATGCCAATTCTGCAGACTCCTCATCTTGGGGTAGTTTCCTGTCGATAACGGGCCTGTATCTCAAGGCGGCCAGCCAAACTCGCGGGCTCAGTCAGCAGCTGCCCGGTTCGGCATCCGCTTGGTAAAGCGCGACTTACGGGGGTCGCCACCCAACTACAACCTCCGGGACCCAATGAGAAGCCTGGTTCCGCCCAAGGCTCACCCGTGGGCGGTTGCCGCTCAAGGAACAGTGATGGCACGGCTTATCCGTTTCGCATGCACGCTTCTCGCCTCCAGCCTGCTCCTCGCCCCTCCCGCGCAAGCGGGCTGGGAGCCTGTCGGGACACCCGGCTTCTCCAGCAGCACAGCCAACTACGAGTCCTTCACCTTCTGCAACGGCGAGCCGTACGTCGCCTTTCAAGACGCCTCCCAGACCAACAAGGCGACGGTCATGCGCTACACGGGCGGGAGCTGGCAGGTCGTCGGCACCGCCGGCTTCTCGGCCGGGACCGCTGCATATCTCTCGCTGGCCTTTAACGGCGAAGAACCTTACGTGGCCTTTCAGGATGCCACCGTCAGCAGCAAAGCCACGGTCATGTGTTACAGCGGGGGAAGCTGGCAACTGGTCGGCACCGCCGGAATCTCGGCCGGAACCGCTACCTACACATCGCTTGCCATCCACAACGGCGAACCCTACGTGGCCTACCGAGACGCCGGCACATCCAACCGAACCCTCGTGAAACGCTACACCGGCGGGGCTTGGCAGACCGTCGGCGGGACCGGAGCCTCACCCAGCACTTCGAACTACGTCACCCTTGCCTTCGACAACGGCGAAGCCTACGTCGCCTACCAAGACAGCTCCAACGGCAGCAGAGCCACCGTCAGACGATTCACCGGCGGAAGCTGGCAGACCGTCGGATCGGCGGGCTTCTCCGCGGGGACGGCCACCCATCTGTCCCTGGCTTTCGACAACGGCGAACCGTACGTGGCCTACCAGGATGCCGGGAACGGCACCCGGGCCACGGTGATGCACTATACCGGCGGAAGCTGGCAGACCGTCGGATCCGCAGGCTTCTCCGCCGGGGTCGCCGCCTACGAGTCCATCGCCCTCTACAACGGCGAGCCGTACGTGCTCTACCAGGACGCCACAAACGGCAGCAGGGCCACCGTCATGCGCTACACCGGCGGGAACTGGCAGACCGTCGGCCCGGCGGGCTTCTCCACCGGCGCTCGCTACTACGGAGCGATCGCCTTCTTCAACGGCGAGCCGTACATCGCCTATCGCGATTCCGCACTCGCCAGCAAGGCCGTCGTTCTCCGCTACATCTGGCCCCCCACAATCCAGGCGTCCAACGTCACCCTCAGCGGCATCACCGCGACTCAAATGAACGTGAGCTGGACCCGCGGCGACGGCAGCGCCTGCGCGGTGTTCATGAGCCAGGCTTCCTCCGGCGAAGCGGCGCCCGCGGACAACACGACCTATGCGGCGAGCACCACATTCGGGAACGGCATGCAGATCGGAACGACCGGTTGGTTCTGCCTCTACGTCGGTTCCGGAGCGAACGTCACTGTCACCGGCCTGACGCCGGCCGCAGCCTATCGCGTCATGGTCTGCGAATACACCGGCTCGGTGGGTAAGCAGGATTACCTGCTCGGGGCCGCCACCGAAAACCCGGCCAACGTCGCCACACTCGCCTATCCGCCCACAGTCACAACCGCCGCCGTCACCGATATCGGAGCCACAACGGCAGTCTGCGGCGGCGAGGTCGCCTCGGACGGCGGAGCCACCGTCTTCGCCCGCGGCGTATGTTGGAACACCACCGGTACGCCAACCACCACAGACAACAAGACCATGGATGGCACAGGCACGGGGGTCTTCGCGAGCACACTCACCAGCCTCAACCCGGGAGCGACCTACCACGTCCGCGCCTACGCCACCAATGTACAGGGCACCAGCTACGGCGCGGAGGTGGAGTTCACAGCCAACCCAGTGCCGTCCACAGTGAATACCGCTGCGGTCACGAACGTCGGCTCAACCACCGCCACCTGCGGCGGCGTTGTCACCGCAGACGGCGGTGTTGCGGTCACGGCCAGGGGGGTATGCTGGAACACGACCGGCAACCCGACCACCGCGGACAGCTTCACAACCGACGGTGCCGGCACCGGGGCGTTTGTCAGCAGCCTCACCGGCCTGAACCCCAACCTCACCCACTACGCCCGAGCCTATGCCACCAATTCGCAGGGCACGAGTTACGGAACCGAGGTCGCATTCACCACCGACACCGGCCCACCGGCGGTGACCACCGCGGCGGTGACCAACGTCACCGCAGACACCAGCACCTGCGGAGGCAACGTGACCGGGGACGGAGGCCTCGCCATAGATGCCCGCGGCGTCTGCTGGAACACGAGCGGAAATCCCACCACCGCCGACAACTCGACCACGGACGGCGCCGGCTTGGGTGCATTCGTGAGCAGCCTCACCAGCCTGACTCCAGGAATCACCTATCACGTGAGAGCCTACGCCACCAACGCACGCGGCACGAGCTATGGCGATGACGTCCAATTCACGACCGGAACCACCCTGCCAACCGTGACCACCGCGGGAGTCACCGACGTCACGGCAACCACGGTGTCATGCGGCGGCAACGTCACCTCGGACGGCGGACTCGAAGTCACCGAACGCGGGGTGTGCTGGAACACAACGGGAAACCCGACGACCGCAGACAGTAACACGGTCAACGGCACGGGAGCCGGGACCTTCTCCGTCAGCATCGCCAGCCTCAATCCCAACACCACCTACCACGTACGCGCCTACGCCATCAACGCGCTCGGCGCCAACTACGGCCACGACGTCGAGTTCCTGACCAGCGCCGCACCGCCAACCGTGACCACGTCCGCGGTCATGGGGGTGACCTCGACAACGGCCATCTGCGGAGGCGCAGTCACCGACGACGGCATGGCCGCCATCGCCACCCGGGGAGTCTGCTGGAACACGACCGGAAACCCGACAACCGCGGACAACAAGACCGCAGACGGAGCGGGGCTCGGCACGTTCGTCAGCAGTCTCACCGACCTCAGCCCGGGCGTCGGCTACTACGTCCGCGCCTACGCAGCCAATGCCCAGAGCACCGGCTACGGCGACACCGTTCATTTCACCACCGGCAGTGTCCCGCCCACCGTCGCCACCGCCGCGGTCACCGGAGTATCCGCCACTCAGGCATGCTGCGGCGGAAACGTGGTCTCCGACGGGGGAACCCAAGTCGCCGCTCGAGGCGTATCCTGGAGCAAGGCCGACGACCCAACCACGGCACATACCAAGACCGTCGACAGCACCGGCATCGGTGCCTTCACCGTCACCCTCGTCGACTTGAGCCCCAATACCCTCTACCTCGTCCGGGCGTACGCCACCAATGCCCGAGGCATCAGCTTCGGCTCGAATGTCGAATTCCGAACCGGCATGGTGTCCCCGACCGTCGTCACCTCAGAAGTCATGGGCGTCACCTCCACCACGGCCATGTGCGGCGGCAATGTCACCGCCGATGGTCTGGCCGAGGTCACCACCCGCGGCGTGTGCTGGAACACGACCGGCAACCCCACCACCGCTGACCGCAAAACAACCGACGGCGCCGGTACCGGAGTGTTCATCAGCAGTCTCACCGATCTGAGTCCCGGCGTCGTCTACTACGCCCGCGCCTATGCCACCAACGCCCAGAGTACCGGCTACGGTGAACAGGTCGATTTCGTGACCGCCACCACTGCACCTACCGTGACCACCACCGCAGTCACCAACGTGACCGCCACAACGGCCACTTGCGGCGGCCACGTGACCGCCAACGGCGGGGCCGAACTCAGCGCCCGAGGCGTCTGGTGGAACAAGGCGGACGAGCCCACGACCGCATACAGCAAGACGGTCGACGACACGACCACCGGACCGTTCGCCCTTAGCCTCACCGGCCTCAGCCCCGATACCGTCTACCATGTCCGGGCGTTCGCCGAGAACCCGGCAGGAACGTCCTACGGCGAGGCCCTGACCTTCACGACGACACCATCCGAAGTCGTTCCCGGCTTGGTCGTGGAAGCCGCCGCAGCCGAGGGAAACCCGAACGGGCCCGTGACAGTAGGCCAGGAACTGCGGCTCCTGATCACGGTGCAGAACGCGGGAACAGCCCGCGCTCACCAGGTGACGGTGATCATTCCCATTCCGCCCAGGACCGAATACGTGTCCGCCCGACTCATCGAGAATACCGCCGTGCCGACCGTGCTCGGCGACCTCCAGTCTGGGACACTCTATGTTAACCTGGACGATCTGACTCCAGGTGAACGAGTCGAAGTCGAACTCGTCCTCCGAGTGACCGCGGCTGGCCAGATCGCCGTATCCGCGGGCGCATGGAGCGCTCAACACACCGAGCTTGTGCTTAGTGCTCCAGCCCAGATCACGGCTCGCGAGGACTCCTCAACCGCCGGCAACTTGCCGGCACCGTTGACCTGCGGGGCAACCGGAACCCTGCCGTTACTCGCCTGCCTCACGGCCTGGGTCGCCAGGTACTCCAGCCTCAGGACCTGTTCGCCACCCAGCCGTTCAGCCCGTCGTCAGGAGGCGGGCGAAGCACATCGCCGGACGTTCCGAACATCACGCCTTCAAAGGCCTTGAACCCAGGCTACTTGGGTATCTCGCTCATCGGAATCCCCAGCGCATCTGCCACCCCCTTGCCATACGCGGGATCAGCTTTCAGGCAGTTGACGATGTGACGCACCTTGATCATCTTCGGTGCATCACCCATGGCTCGAGCGGTGTTCGCGAAGAGCCTCGCTTGTTCGTCCGGCTTCATCAGGCGAAACAACTTGCCCGGCTGGGTGTAGTAGTCGTCATCGTCCTCGCGGTAATCCCAGTGATCGGCATTGCCGTTGATCTTCAGCGGCGGCTCGGCAAACTCCGGCTGCTGTTGCCAGTCGCCGTAACTGTTCGGCTCGTAGCCGCGCGTACTACCGTAATTGCCATCCACACGCATCGCCCCGTCGCGGTGGTAACTGTGGAACGGGCACCGCGACGCATTGACCGGAATCAGATGGTGATTCACGCCCAATCGGTAGCGCTGGGCATCACCATAAGAGAACAGACGCCCCTGCAGCATCTTGTCCGGCGAGAAACCGATGCCGGGCACAATGTTGGCCGGGTTGAAGGCCGCCTGCTCGACCTCGGCGAAGTAGTTGTCCGGGTTGCGATTCAACTCCAGCACGCCCACCTCTACCAGTGGATAGTCCTTGTGGTACCACACCTTGGTGAGGTCAAACGGGTGGTAAGGCAGGTTCTCGGCATCCAGTTCGGGCATGACCTGAATGAACATCGTCCAGCGAGGGAAGTCGCCCTTCTCGATACTCTCGTACAGATCGCGCTGATGGCTCTCGCGGCACTTCCCGATGATCCTCTCGGCCTCCTCGTCCGTCAGGTTCTTGATCCCCTGCTGTGTCCTCAGATGGAACTTGACCCAGAAACGCTCGTTCTTCACGTTGATCATGCTGAACGTGTGACTGCCAAAGCCGTGCATATGCCGGTAAGTTGCCGGGATCCCCCGGTCACTCATCACGACCGTCACCTGGTGCAGCGCTTCCGGAAGCGAGGTCCAGAAGTCCCAGTTATTCAAGGCGCTGCGCAGGTTCGTGCGCGGGTCACGCTTCACGGCGTGATTGAGATCCGGGAACTTGAGCGGATCTCGCAAGAAGAAGACGGGCGTATTGTTGCCCACCAGATCCCAATTCCCCTGCTCGGTGTAGAACTTGACCGCGAAACCGCGGATATCGCGCTCGGCGTCCGCCGCTCCGCGCTCCCCGGCGACCGTGGAGAACCGAACAAACAGATCAGTCTTCTTCCCGACCTGCGAGAAGATCTTCGCTTTCGTGTAGCGAGTAATGTCGTGCGTCACCGTGAAGCTCCCGTACGCCCCGGAACCCTTGGCGTGCATCCGCCGCTCCGGAATGACCTCACGATCGAAGTGAGCGAGTTTCTCCAGGTACCAGACATCCTGGAGCAACATGGGACCGCGCGGCCCCGCGGTCATGACATTCTGATTGTCGGGGACCGGTGCTCCAGCATTGGTCGTGAGCTTCTTCTCGTTCATCGGTTTCTCCTTTTCTTGGTTTCGCCAGTCTTCCGGGAAATCATCCGCTGACCCGCCTTCGGCCGACCGACCGGCCGACTCGTGCGGACCCTAGCCGCCCGCTTCCTCAGACAGTCGGCACACGTTCCGCGAAAGTGAACGTGGTAGTCGTCAATCAAAAACCCGTGGCCGCGGACATCGGGCAGGGGAACGCAATTCAACCGCGGATCCTCCACATCGATGATGCGCTCACAGGACAGGCATACGAGATGATGATGCTGATGTGTCTTCGGATCGAACCGGGCGGCGGAACCCGGATGACACACCTTGGTCACCATGCCCGTAGCCACCAGCATCTCCAGGATGCGATAGACGGAAGTCCGCGAGACTCCCGGCAACCGAGCCTGTACCGCGGAGTAGACCTGGTCGGCCGTGGGATGATCCTCGCGCCCGCGAATCGCTTCAAACACTGCCCGACGATGCACCGTCAGAGGCAGGCCTCGCTCGCGGCAAACCCGCCGTAGACGATCTGTCCATGTCTCATCCAACGGACGACTCCCGCACACTCGGATGGTAATTAATCACAACTGCATTAGATTAGCACGCTGGCTCCGTCTTGGCCACCGGCGAGGGAGAATTGACCTTCCCGTTCGCCCAAGAGAACACTCGCCAACCTTCCTCCCGGACCACCTCCACCCCGCTTGCCCGCTCCAATAATGTCGCCTACAATAGTCGTCATTCATCAGGACCCGTCCTGCTGAGGACGTGATCCTGGCTTGGGTCACTGCGAGGAGCGATGATGTCAGACAAACCGCTCAAGGGAATAGGTACCCGCTGCCTGCACGCCGGCCAGGAGCCGGATCCCACCACCACCGCCCGGGCTGTGCCGATCTACGCGACCAGCAGCTACGTGTTCCGTGACAGCGACCACGCGGCTAACCTCTTCGGTCTTAAAGAGTTCGGCAACATCTACAGCCGGCTCATGAACCCGACCAACGATGTACTTGAGAAGCGGCTGGCGGCCCTGGACGGCGGCGTCGGGGCGCTGACCTTGTCCAGCGGGCAGTCGGCCATCTACGTCGCTATCTTCAACATCTGCCGTGCGGCACAGAACATCCTCAGCGCGACCAGCCTCTACGGCGGAACCTGGACCCTGTTCACCCAGACCTTTCCCAAGCTGGGCATCAACGTCAAGTTCTTCGATCCGCTCAAGCCGGCCGACATCAGGCAGTTGGCCGACAGGCACACCCGGGCCGTCTACCTGGAGTCGCTGGGCAATCCCAAGAATGACGTGGCTGATTTCGCCGAGGTCGCCCGGGTCGCTCACCAGTGCGGACTACCCGTGATCTGTGACAACACGGTCATGACCCCCTACTTGCTCCGGCCGTTCGAGCACGGGATCGACATCACCGTCTACAGCCTGACCAAGTTCCTGGGTGGCCACGGCTTGCACGTCGGCGGAGCGATCGTGGACTCGGGCAAGTTCGATTGGACCGCCGATCGGAAGAAATGGCCGGAGTTCACCGAACCGGACCCGTCCTACCACGGCGTGGTCTTCGCCGAAGCCCTCAAACCGATCGGCAACATCGCGTACATCACCAAGTGCCGGACCCATGTCCTGCGCGACATGGGCAGTTGCCTCAGCCCCTTCGCCGCCTTCCTGTTCCTGCAGGGCATCGAGACGCTGCACGTGCGGATGCCCCGGCACTGCGAGAATGCCCTGAAAGTCGCCCAATACCTCCAGGCACACCAGGCCGTCTCATGGGTGAATTACCCGGGCATGCCCGAGCATCCCTGCCATGCCAATGCCAAGAAGTACCTTCCACGTGGAGCGGGAGCGATGGTCGGCTTCGGCATCAAGGGCGGCACCGAGGCGGGCAAGAAGTTCATCAACTCAGTCAAGCTGCTGTCCCATCTGGCCAATATCGGCGATGCCAAGAGCCTGTGCATCCACCCGGCCAGCACCACGCATTCGCAGCTCAGCCCGCACGAACAGGCCGCCACCGGCGTGGTCCCCGAGTACGTGCGGCTGTCGATCGGGATCGAGGACATTGAGGACATCATCGCTGACTTTGACCAGGCCCTGGCGGCCTCGCAGAAGTAAGCCCGCGGACAGGACATTCACGGCGAACCCCGGGACCGGACTCCGGCGTTCTGCCTGGCGGGGCTGCACGCGGCTTTGCGTTTGTACCATGAACGTACTATCACACCGGTGAGACGAGTCGTCGCCGGAATCGCCGGCGCGGCTTGATGAGCGGCCGGACGAACGAGCCATGAGTGAAGTCATGAGCGACAACCTGGAGGGACACCCCAAGCTGCGGGGTTCGGTCGGCATCGTCCAGCCACGGACGGTGACGCTGTTCGAGCCGCCCCATCTGCTGCAGTTGGAGTGCGGACGGGAGCTGGGCCCGATCCAGGTCACCTATGAAACCTGTGGGACGCTCGACGAAGACCACGGCAACGCGGTCCTCATCTTCCACGCCCTCTCCGGTGACGCTCACGTGGCCGGCTACCACAGCATCGAGGACCGCAAGGCCGGCTGGTGGGAGAACATGGTCGGGCCGGGCAAGGGCATCGATACCGACAAGTACTTCGTGATCTGCGCCAACACGCTGGGCGGCTGCAGGGGAACCACTGGCCCGTCGAGCACCAATCCGGAAACCGGCAAGCCCTGGGGTCTCGATTTCCCGGTCATCACCATCGAGGACATGGTCAAGGTTCAGAAGGCCTTGGTCGACCACCTGGGCATCAGGCGGCTCCTGGCCGTCATTGGCGGCTCGATGGGCGGCATGCTGGTACTGGAATGGATGGTCCGCTACCCGGACCTCGTCAAGGCGGCGATCCCCGTCGCCACCACGCCGCGACAGAGCGCTCAGTGCATCGCCTTCGACGCTGTCGGGCGCAGCGCGATCTTGGCCGACCCGAACTTCAGGAACGGCCAATATCACGGTGGCGCCCCGCCAGAGGATGGCCTGGCCATCGCCCGCATGGTTGGGCATATCACCTACCTGTCCGAGCAGGGCATGCACGAGAAGTTCGGGCGGCAACTCCGCCGTGCGGAGAAGTACAGCTACGACTTCACCAATGAGTTCTCTGTCGAGACCTACCTGGACTACCAGGGCCGCGCGTTCGTCCAGCGCTTCGACGCCAACAGTTACCTGTACATCACCAAGGCCCTGGACTACTACGATCTCGGCGGACGGTGCGGTTCACTGGTCAAGGCTTTCGAGAACGTCCAGGCCAGCGTGCTGGTTATCAGCCTCTCGGGCGACTGGCTTTACACCCCGCAGCAGTCGCGGATGATCGTGGACGCCCTGCTGGCCAACGGCAAGACCGTCTCCTACTCCGAGATCAACTCGGCCTACGGCCACGACGCTTTCCTGCTCGAGCCCAACGTTCTCGGTCGCCTGATCAGCGGCGTCCTGGCGGCGGCCAGCGGCCGGCCGGTCCTCGACCGAGGCGACGATCTTCAGCCCTACCTCCAGACGCCAGCCATCAAGACCGCCTGGCACCGCCAGCGGATCGACTACGACCGGATCGAGGATCTGATCACTCCGGACTCCAGCGTGCTGGATCTCGGCTGCGGGCGCGGGCTTCTGCTCAGCCGGCTGATGCAGCGAGAACGAGTTCGCGGGCTGGGCGTCGAGGTGGTCCAGGACTCGATCTGCCAGTGCGTCGAACGCGGCATCCCGGTCGTCGACCTCGACGTCGAGACCGAGCTCTCCTGCTTTCCCGACCGGAGCTACGACTACGTGGTCCTGTCGCAAACCCTGCAGACCCTGCGGCGACCGGACGTGGTCCTCGACCAGATGCTGCGGATCGGCCGGCACGGGATTGTCAGCTTCCCCAACCTGGTTTACTGGAAGCCCATGCTGCAAATGCTGCTCACCGGGCGGACGCCGGTGACCGAGAGCCTGCCCTTCTGGTGGTACAACACACCAAATGTCCGTTGTCTGACGATCCGCGACTTCGAGGCATACTGCCGGGAACACCGGATCCGCATCCACCGCAAGATCGCCCTGCTCGAAGGTCGTCGGCAGCCGATCGCGTTCCTGCCCAGCCTGCGAGCGGCCGAAGCCATCTTCGTCATCAGCCGCAAGGGCAGGTGATCAGCTGGCCCCGCCCTTCTTCCTTGCCGCAGCGGGAGCCCTGCCGCCCCTGGGCGGGCCGGCCTCGGCGCCGGGAACGGGGATGAGGCTCTTGAGGTTCTCCGGGGTGAGTTTGACATCGGGCGGCGACAGCTTCTCGTCGGACTTTATCGCCTGGTCCCAAGTGACCGCCTTGCCGGTATAGGCCGACATGCGGGCCATGATGCCGCATAGCGTGGACTCGGCGATGTTTCGGGCCTCGTTGATCGGCTTGCCCGCGCGGATGGCGGCAATCAAATCGGCGTGCTCCTGAACGTACTCCGGAGGAGACTTGACGTCGAGCTTGCCCACCGTGCTGATCCAGCCGTTGCAGTTCGAGACGCCGGTCTCGCCGATCACGCGTTCGGATATGTCCTTGGCGCAGCCGGTGATTTGCCGGCACTGGCTGAGCACGCGGATTTCCTGGTGGGTCTTGTCGCCCGGGTAGACGAAGTCGGCCGCGAACCAGTCGTACTGGTCGCCGCTGAGTCGCCGGTGGCGGGAACCCATGGCCACTACCCGGGTCGGATGGGTTCCCAGCACCCAGTTGATCACGTCGATATTGTGAACATGCTGCTCGACGATGTGGTCGCCGGACAGCCATCGCCAGCGGTACCAGCCGCGGACCATCCATTCGAAGTCGGACCGCCCGGTTCGGTTTTCCAGGAACCGGGCCTCGTTTCGAGGGCCTTCCTGGTTCCAGTAGCATTGGGCGGCCAGGATCCGGCCGATGGCCCCGTCGTGAATCCGCCTGACGGTCTCGATGTAGCCCTTGTGGTGGCGCCGCTGGGTGCCGGCCACGATGGCGAGCCCCTTCCCCGCGGCCTTTTCGCCGGCGGCAAGCACCTTGCGGATCCCGACCGGATCCACGGCGGCCGGCTTCTCCATGAACACGTGCTTGCCCGCCTGGACGGCAGCCTCCAGGTGATCGGGCCTGAAGTGAGGCGGGGTCGCCAGGATCACGTAATCCACGTCGAGCTCGAGCACTTTGCTGAAGGCGTCGAGGCCCACGAAGCAGTGCTTGTCCTCGATGGATGTCCGGGCAAGGAGCTGCTCGCGACAGCGTGCAATCCGGTCGGGGAACAGGTCGGCCAAGGCCACGACCCGGACGTTCGGATCCGCGTTCATGGCGTCCAGGGCGGCACCGGTCCCGCGGGCACCGCTGCCGATCAGGCCGATCTTCAGGGTCCTGCCCGGCTCGGCGGCCCGGAGCCTTGGCACCGAAACGCCGGCCGCAGTCCCCACGATCGCCGCCCTGCTCCAGCCGCCTGTCAACGCACCTCGACTCATTCGATCGGACATGAGACGCTCTCCGCTTTTCGTTTCCGGCCGGCTCCAAGGAATCGACGGTGACCGACGGCCACGCTCTGAGGCGCCGGCTCTACCGAAGAACCCGGGCCCGGCGGAAGACGCCTCTTCGGCCGGGCCCGTTTGACTCCTTTTGCCGGTATAGGCCTCTCACGGGCACGTCCAGGGGTGCCGTCTGGCCGCCGGCCTCACTTTTCCTCGTCGCCCGGCACGGCGATGAGCGACCTGACATACTCGGGAGTCAGCGGGCTTTCCGGCGGAGCCAGTTGCAGATCGGACTTCATGGCATCACTCCAGGTCACTGCTTTGCCGGTGTAGGCTGACATGCGGGCCATGATGGCGCACATCGTCGAATGGGCGACCTGCTCGGCCTCGTTGATTGGTTCGCCCTGGCGGATCGCGGCGATCAGGTCGGTGTGTTCCTGGACGTAAGGATCCTTGCCCTGGGACTCGATCTTGCCGACGTTGCTGATCCAGCCGTTGCAGTTGGAGATGCCCTTCGTGCCGATGACGCGTTCGGACACGTCATTGGCGCAGCCGTTGATCTGGCGGCACTGGCTGAGCACGTGGATCTCCGGGTGTTCCTTGTCACCGGGGTAGAAGAAATCGACCGAGAAGTTGTCATACTGGTCGCCGGTCACGCGGCGATGACGGCTGCCCATCGCCACCGCCTTGGTAGGCAGGGTCTTCAGTGCCCAGTTAATCACATCGATGTTGTGCACGTGCTGTTCGACGATGTGGTCGCCCGAGAGCCAGGTCCAGTTCACCCAGTCGCGGTGCATCCACTCCATGTCGCTCCAGCCCTGAGCCTTCTTATTATACCAGAGCATGCCCATGTTCCAGTAGCATTGCCCGGCCACGATTTTGCCCAGGGCCCCGTCGTGGATCCTCTTGATGGTCTCGACGTAACCGGCCTGGTGACGCCGCTGGGTGCCGGCGACGATCGAGAGCTTCTTAGAGGCTGCCTCCTTGCCGGCGGCGATGAATCGCCGGATGCCCACCGGATCGACCGCGACCGGCTTCTCGGTGAAGACGTGCTTACCGGCCTTGACCGACGCCTCGAGATGCTCGGGGCGATAGTACGGCGGGGTCGCGAGAATGACGTAGTTCACGTTGTCCAGGGCAAGCAGCTTCTTGTATGCATCCATTCCCAGGAAGCAGTGTTCGTCGTTGATATCCTGGTTCTTGCCGCGCAGGTCCTTCTTGGCGTTCTCGAGGCGGTCCTTGGCGATGTCCGCGATCGCCACGATCTGGACGCCCTTGGCCGCCGCCAGAACGTTATGAGCGGCACCGGTGCCGCGGCCGCCGGCCCCGATCAGGCCGACCTTGATGGGCAGATCGGCATCGGCGGCGCGGGCGAAATGGGGGAACGCGCTGGTGGCCGCCGCCGCAACCGCGGCCGTCTGGACGAACTGGCGCCGGGACAACCGGCTGACTGAATGCTTGCTCATGTCGGAACCTCCTGCATGCGTAGTACGATGAACGGGTCCACCCGAGTCCCGACCAGTGCCGATCTGGTCATCCGCTTCCTGCGACCGCAGGAACTCCGGACGGGCACTCCCCTGCCCGGAGCCGGGGACGGGCTGAGACCAGAGTACGAGATCGGTCACCCGCCGGCAAGTCCCGACGGTGAGGGTCTTGAGGATGGTGATCATGGGTGAGCGATTGACCCCGGGTTTGCGGCGGAAGATAGGTGGCCGTCACCCTTTTTCGCGTCAACCCGGGGTTGCACCTCGAGCGAGCCCTCGCGACCATCATTTGACCGACGAGCCGGGCAGAATCTGGATGACGAAGACGGAAGTGTACTTTTCGATGGGGGCCACGCCCAGCACGACCTTGTGGCCCGCCTCTGCCATGACGGTGGTGGTGATCGAGGCCAACTGGGCGGATGCGGGCGACGGCATCGGCCCGGGCGAAGGCGGCGGTGGCGGCAGCGTGGCTGACAACGGCATCGGAAGAGCCCCGGTGGCGTTCAGCGTCAGCTCGATGCGGGGTAGCTCGTTCTTCGATTCCTGGAGCACCCCTTCGATTCGGAGCCGACAGCCGGCGAAGGCCGCCGGGCTGCACTGGATGGAGAACTTCCCGCTCGAAACGGCCTGGACCATGCTTTGGGCGGCCAGGCCCAGATGGGTGATGCCCATGGACGCCAGTTCATCGACCACGTCGTTCATGTCCGGCGGCGGAGGGGGCAGTTCGGAGTTACTGACCAGCCACACCACGCGAACCTTGCGACCCTGCTGAGGCCCCTCCGCGGGTCGCTCTCGATCCAGTTGGGTGACAATCTGCTGAACGAGGGCCTGGGCAGCGGCGTTGCCGGAAAACAGGAGCTTGTTCGACACCCGATCGGCGGAGAAGGTGGCTTCGGGCACCATCCCTTGCAGCACCTTGACGAGTTCCTCCGCCCGGGCGTTCTTCAACGCGAGAACCTGACAAAGGCG
This sequence comes from Phycisphaerae bacterium, assembly GCA_018003015.1. Lineage (NCBI taxonomy): Bacteria > Pseudomonadati > Planctomycetota > Phycisphaerae > Phycisphaerae bacterium. The sequence continues at coordinate 120,114 of JAGNEZ010000005.1, forward strand.
GTCTGCGGCCGCTTCCTGTACAGGCTTATCGAGTTCCTTGATGAGTTCCTCGACAACCTCGAGTCGGTCCGCCGGGGCGTTCAGGATCACGGCATTCGTGCGTGAGTCCGGGACAACCATCAGCGGGCTCCGTCCAAAGGAGGTTATGGTGATCGTCTTGGCGACATCTTCTGCCTTCGCGTGTCTGAGTGGGTAGATTCGCACCATGAGTGGCCCGTCGCCGCCGAGTGGTGCGGGGGCCATTCCTGAAGGGACGGCGAGGGGCTGGCCTGCTGCTGGCGGGGGCGCCGGGGGAGCCGGCACAGATGGTGGTTTGGGAGCGGGAACGGCCTGGGGCGGCGCCACCGGCGTCGGGGCGGGCCCAAGCTGTTGAGCGAAACCGGGCACAGCCAAGAGGGCGACAAACACGAGGGCAAACGACAGCTGGGCCACAAATCTGGACTTCACGATTGTGCTCCTTCCTGATTGGGTTGAGGTTCGACGGCCGACCGTGGCGGGGCTTGGGCGGTCTTGACGGCCGGGTAGATCCAGAAGACGGTGATATTCGGATTACGCGTGGGCTGCGGAAGCGCGATCACGTCGGCTGAACGGCCGAACTCGACGCGGACGACCGGGCGGGGATCGGAGTCGGCTTCCACCCTCCCCTGCTGCGAGGACACGAGACTGCCAGCAGCCGCCTCGGCCTGCGACTCGGGCGAGTGAGCAGCTGCTCCGGGATGGCGAGAGACATCAGAACGCATTTGCGCCGTGATCCACCAACCACAGATGAAGAGGATCAGTGCGGCGGCCGCGGCGACCGACACTCGCCACCGTCGGCATCGTCGCACCGCCGGCACCGCCGCAGGCCGCTCCTGCCCGGCGGACGGGGAAGCGGGGGTTGCGGCCACCTCGTCGGAGTCACACGGCAAGGCCGCCAGACGGGCCATGGTGTCATGAATGGCCTGGTGCTGCCGGAGGATTCCACGGCAAGCGAGGCAACCGGCCAGATGCTCCCGGAGCGCGTGTTCCTCTAAGGAGTTCAACTCGCCGTCGAGATCGACGGGGATGGCTTGTCGTGCCTGTGAGCAGTTCATGTTCTTGCCTTCCGTCTCATCGATTGGCATCGAAGCTGTCCGGCCAGCGAGCCAGCAGGATGCGCCGGACGGCCTCGCGTGCCCGATGCACCAGGACCCGTGTCGCGCCCGGTGACATCTCCAGAACCGTGCCGATCTGCTCGTATGGAAGCCCCTCGATATCCCGCAGCACGATGGCGGCCTGCTGGCGGTCGGGCAGTTCGCGAACCGCCAGGCGGACGCGTTGCATCAGCTCATCCATCTCCGGCCGCGCGTAGGCAGCCATCGCCGCGGTCGCCGTCTCGCCCGGCGGTAGCGGGCCGGTCCGAGAACGCCGGAGACGGTTGAGCGACAGATTGACCGTCGCGCGAACCAGCCATGTGTCCGGCAGCTCCGTTTCGGGCATCTTCGCGCCCACTTCGCGCCAGGCCAGAGTCATGGCATCCTGGACGATTTCTTCGGCGTCATGGACGTTCCACACATAGCGGCAGGCCAGACGCACCAGCCGTGGCCGGAGAATCTCAGTCCATCGCTGAAACCTGGCCCGGTGAGAGCTCGCGGTCGGACCGCCGGAGGGTCGTCCAGCGGTAGGAGACACGTCTGGGCGGGTCTCGTTCACCCGCGAATGGTCCGAAGCAGGTTTCACGCGGACTACTCGTAACTGGATTGTCTTGAGCGGGCGGTTCGTTTCACAGAATCCGTCAACTTGTATGGGTCAACCTTAATCCGGGGTGCAGTGTGAAGCGGATTCTCACCGCCGGGCGGCCCGGAAACCGGTTGAGGCACGCACAAACTTTTGCGCCAAACGAAGCCAATCGTGGCTGATCGTTGGGTGTGGGGGGCAAACCGGCCTTTCAGGGAATAACACGACGGGTGTCCCGGATGGTGGCCGGAAGGCCGCCAGGAGGAGCAGGGCTTGTGCAGGTTTCAGGCCGGGTTGCGGATCGTACCTCCAGGCAGGGCCCCTGGCCAAAGGCCGTCTCTCGCGAAACCGACCTCGCTGGAAACGGCGGGGTGCAATACGGTTCCCCCGATGAGAACAGGGAGGAAGCCTGCTGGAGGCCCCCGAACCGGTGGAAGAGAAGAGACTCGCTCGGGACTCTTTGAGAGTCGTAGCCGCGGTGAGGACCGAGTGGACGAACCGGTCAGGTCACGAGATCCGTCCACGGCGGAAGACCACGACCCCCAAACCGCCGAGCAGGAGCGAGGCGCTGGCCGGCTCCGGCACCGTGATGGTGACATTGTCCAGGTAGAAGCCAACCGGGAAAGCGGCGTCCGAGTTGGTGCCGAAGTAGAGTTGGAACCAGGTGTCGCCCGCTTGCCAACCCACCTTCGCGATCGGTAGGTCAACGTGGGTGACAAGGAGGGTGGCATCGTCAGCGTTGTGCCAGCCGTCGACCACCTTCTGCTGAGTCCAGCCGGAGGTACCGTCGCTGTTGCCGGCCAGGTGGACCTGATACCAGCCTGCTGCGCCGACCGGGAAGCTCGTACCGTCCAGAATCACATCGAAGTCCAAGCGAGCGGTGGCGACGTTAGCCAGGGCCTGCATGGCCAGCTGCTCGCCGGTGTTGTAGGGGAACGGCTTGAAGGGGCCGGTGCCGCCCATGGTCCAGCCGCCGGAGGCGCTCGTTGCCTTCACGGCGGCGGCGTCAGGCCAACCGGTCGGCCCGGCGGCCGACCAGGCGACGTTGGTGAACCCGTCAACGCCGCTGTCGAACGTGAACGCCAAGTCAGCCCGGGTGGGGACAGCCATCGCCCACAGGCTCACTACAGCCACAACCGAAAGAAGTCGTTTCATGCTTTCCCTTTCCTCCCTTCGTAGACAGGGGGAAGTTCTGGCCTTCCGCTTCAGCAGGAGCGAAGTGACCTATCCAGTATAGTGGCTCAGGCCGTCCATGCCAAAGTGGCTCCGCGCCGTGCCCATGGCATAGGGTATTCACCCCCTACCAGGGCATCGGATCCTCTTTCGGTCGATCGCCAAGCCGCGGAGCAAGCAGGACGCCATCGCGGTTTGAGGCTGCGGTGGCGCGTGTACGGACGAGGGGCGTGAGGCGGACCTCGGCGGCGGTGGCCGAGAACAGCCCGCCGATCGTCCAGCAGAGGGACCCCGCCGCAGGATTGGGATTCTCATGTCTCCCGGCAGTGGACCGCCTCGGGGCCCGCTCGATTTCGACGATGGCGGACATGGAGCATGCCGGCCGCCTGGGGGCTATCCCAGGGTCATGTCCTGCTTGGCCTTGTCGAAGCGGGCGACCTTTCGTTCCTTCCAAGCGAGCATGCCCATGCAGAGGGCGGCCTGGACGCGGTAGCCGAACTCGACGTCGGCCACCGGCCGTTCGCGGGAGCGCACGCACTTGAGGAAGTCGACCCAGTGGGCCTTGGTGCTGTCGCCCTTGCTGCCGGGGATGACCTCACCCTGGGACTTGCCAACTGGGGTCACGTTAATGGCCTCGCAGCCGGCCTCCCAAGTGACGTTCTTGAGGGTGATCGTTCCTTCGTCGCCGCGGATGGTCGGCGGGGTCATGAAGTCGTTGGCCAGGGTGCAACTGATGTTGACGGTGCAGGGTTGCGGAGCGTCGTAGTCCATGGACAGCGAGAAGGTGTCCGGCACCTCGCGGTCGTAGTTGGTGTACTTGAAGATGCCGCCGGTGGCCACGGTGTACTGGGGGATACCCAGGCCGAGGGCGATGACGAAGGGCGTGTAGACGTGAGGGAACAGGTCGGTGCAGGGACCGCCGGCGTAGTCGAGGTACTTGCGCCAGCTGAAGAAGCGATCGACGGTGAAGGGCACCTTGGGGGCGTCGCCCAGGAAGGCCTCCCAGTCGAGCTGGTCGCCGGGCTTGGCGTTGGGGTCTGGGATGGGCATCCGCTCGCCCCAGTCGCCCAGGCGGAAGAAGCCGACGTTGACGAGCTGTGGCTTGCCGATGCTGCCCTTCTGGATGATTTCGCCGAGCTTGCGCCACAGTGGGTTGGAGTTACCCTGGTTGCCGATCTGAACCACGCGGTTGAGTTTTCGGGTCTCCTCGAAGAAGGTTTTGCTGAGGCTGAGCTGGGTCCAATGGCCCATGGGCTTCTCGCAGTAGACGTCCTTGCCGGCCCGGATGGCGTCGATGGCCTGAGGCACGTGGTTGCGGTCGGGCGAGGCGATCAGGACGACGTTCACGTCCTTGTCAGCGAGGAGGTCCTGATGCTTGCGGTAGGGCTTCATGTTGAACTTCTTGGCGGCCTCCTCGCGCCGCGGGCCGAAAGCGTCGCAGGCCGCCACCAGGGCAATGTTCTCGCCTGCGTCCAGGAGGGTCTTGCACGTGTGAACATGCCCCATGCCGCGACCGCCGACGCCGATGAAGCCGATGCCGATCTTGTCGTTGGCCCCGATGGTCCTGGCGCTGACCCGTGATGCGGCCACGGCGGCCAAGCCTGCACCGGCGGTCGCTTGAAGGAATGTACGGCGACTGGCTCGAACGCGGTTCATTTCGGACTCCTCTCTGCGTTTTTCAGACAGATGTGCCCCGACCAGTCGTCTCCCACCTTCCGAGCCGAAGCACCAGGTGTTTCTCGTGCGGCCGCCCGCCGGCCGTCACTGTGTAAGCCGATTCTATCGTCAAGTGGGCTTCGCATGCCACTCCCGGGGGATCGATGGCTGCAGACACGGCGGCGAACCTCGCCTTCGGCGGGAACCGCCTGCCCAGCTGGTTGTCGCCACCGCATCGAATGCGGAGTCTCGGGTTCCCGCGGCGGCGGCAGATGCTACAATCCCACGGTCAAAGCACGTAGGCCTGCCTGTCATGGAGGAGTACGGCATGTTCGACCCCGACTTCTGCGAGACGGTTTGTCCGATCTGCACGCGGGCCAGAAGGGGCAATCCGTTCGCGCGAATGCTCCAGAAGATTGAGCTGCTCGTGACCTTTGGCGGCTGCCCCTGGGGCCGAGCCCGGCGAAGGAAATATGGAGTGCGGCCGGATCAGCCGATCCGGCCCGACGCAGGATCGCCAGGAAGCTCCTCTCTCAACCGAAAGGGATGAGTCGAACACCCTGGGATTCATCATCTCTCCTCGGTTGGTGCTGTCGTCGATCACCTATCCTGGACGCATCAACGTTGGGTATGCACTGCGCCGGCGGTGACGGCAAGGAGAACGCCGACGGCGAGCAGTGGGATGGTGAAGCTCTTCGTCTGGTCGAATGCCACGCCGGCCAGCATCGGGGCGATGGACGCGGGGATATTGGCCGAGAACAGCCAGCCGTAGACCGGGCCGACCTGTTCGGGGCCCCAGTGACATGCCACGGAGGATGCGTACAACGCCAGCACGCCGCCGTAGTTGAAGCCCGCGCCCAAGGCCAGGCATCCCAAGCCAACCGCCGATGATCGCGCCGCGGCGCGGGCCAAGCCGGCCCAGCAACGTGCCGGAGACGATCAACGTCGCGGGGAAGACCATGTAGAACACGGTGAAGGGGACCTGGGCGGCGGCCTGGCTCATACCGGGCCCCGCCTTGAGCGCATCCACGAAGATGGACCAGGAGTAGGTCGCGCCGAGGCAGAGCTGCATGACTACTGCGGCTGCGAGAATCAGGTAGCGGCCGGGGCCAAGCTGAGGCTCACTGCTCCATGGGGGTGGTCGCGGGACGGTGGAGGGCTCTCGCGGTTGTCGCTCGGCAACGGGGCGTTCTCCGTTCTCGTTGCGGGCTTCATACCATCGAGCGGCCGGGCTATCCACGTCGGAGGTCATCCGGCACGCGCACGCGGGGCGGAGATGTAGCCGTAGTAGCGGCCCATCCAATAGGGCAGGAGGTACTCCGCTCCGGACTCGCCGCTCTGGCCGTCGCCGCCTCCGTCGACGTTCAGCTCGTTGCCGTTCCACTTCTGAATCCGGCGCTCGTCGGGCGGCAATTGAGGCACGGCTTCGGGTTCGACGTCCGGACGCCGTTCGATCTTGATGTCCCCGCGATGCGAGTTGGTCGTTCGCCAGTCGCGGCTGTCCAGCGGATACTCGCGGAGGATCCAGACGCTACCGTCGAGGTCGATGGGGTCGCCGGTGATGTGACCGTGGATGAAGTTCCAGACGGGGTTGCGTTTGCGTTGGGTGACCTCGTAGTGCTTGCGGGCGCTGGCCAGGAACGTGGGCTTGAGCTTGTCATCGAAGCAGTAGCGGATGAGGTTGTAGTAACTGAGCCAGTACAGCTCGTCGTCGGAGTGATTCCATTCGCCCATCGGGTCGGGCAGCCACTTGACCGTGTTGTCGGCGTAGCCGTGCCCGTTGACCAGCTCGTAGAACGCGTCCTTGAAGCGCTGGGCGCCGGTCAGGCTGTAGGCCAGCTGGAGGAAGGAGAGGATCTCGATCGAGTTGAGCCGCCGATCGCCGCCGATGAGGGGTTGATTCACGTACTCGGGATTCCAGCGACCCCAGGTGGTCGGCTTGCCATCGACGTCCACCAGATAGAGCCGATGGTCGAGGATGTGGGTGGTAATGGCTCCGACAATCCCGGCGATGCGTTTGCGGAGGGCCGGGTCTTTCCTGGCAGTGGTTTCGTCGAGCACGCCGTAGAAGAAGAAGGTCCCGACGATTTCGTCGCTCGAGGTGTGCCCTTTCCATTCGAAATCGCGTTGCGGACGGGTTCGCCATCGCTCGGGGTCGGATACCTTGAAGCCATCCAACTCGAAGGTGCGGGCCTCAAAACCGGGAATGCCGGTGATCGTGACCAGCCGTTCGAGGGCGTCCAGACCGTCCATGAGGTTCTCGCGGGCGGCGGTCGCACCGGTGACGGCGAGACGGTACGCCTCGCCGGCCAGGTACATCGCCGACCATAGGCCGTCGTTGTCGGAGTCGGTGAGTCGCGCCCGGGCATAATCACCATCTGGCAAACGGACGTCGGAGACGAGCCCATAGCGTATATGGCCAGACCGCAGGACGCTCAGTTTCCGGGCCGCCTTGTCGGCCAGGGTCATGGGCGTGAACTCGATCTTGGACAGGCCGGCCTGACCGAGCACATACACGTCGTTCCGCGAATCCACGAAGAGGTCGATCACCCGGTCATCGGCCAGCCAGCGCGGCCCGGCGTAGTAGTTGACGTGCCCGGAGCGATCCAGGCTGAAGGCTCCCCGCGTCGAGCCGACCCACAGCCGGCCCTCCGCGTCGCGGGCGATGCAGGTCAGTTCCGACCAGGGCAGCGGCACCTTGTCCAGCGTCGCCCCGAGACCGGTGACGGTGTAAAGCCCCTTGTCGGTGGCAACTTTGAGATTGTCCCTGGCGGCCGCGACAAGCCCGGCAATACGGGCCGGGGGAACAGGCAGCTCGAGCAGTTGGCCGCCCCGCCAGCGAGCCAGAGCCGTCGCGGAATACACGACGAAGGAGTCGTCGGCAGGATCGAACAACACCTCGGTGAACCCCGGGTTCGGCTGCTCAAGAAGCCGCTCGCCGCGCACCTCGGTCATCTTGGCCGAGGACAGCAGCAGGTAGTGTCCCGGAGCGGCCGGGGCCACTCGAGTAAAGCCCGCCGGTCCATTGGGCCGGTAATCCGCGCCTGCCTTGTGAAGAGGTAGCAGGAACCTATCGGTCAGGAAGACGAACTTGCCGCCGAGCAGTTCGAGGTCGCGATGGTCCAGCTCGGCAATGCCGGCCAGCTCCCGGTAGCGGACCAGCCGACCGTCATCGGCTTTGAGCAGCCCGTTGTTGGTGTTGACGAGGACTTTGCCGTCTCGGTCGGCCCGTACCGTGCGAAGGTCGAAGTCGGCCAGCCTGACCTCGTTCCTGAACTGGACGGCGTGGTCCTGAGGAAAGGCCACATCCTCGTACACCTGCCCTGATCCCGATGCGATGGAGCCGACCAGGAGCGATAGCACGAAGCCGCGAACGCCGTGCGGAAGCGCGGACATGGTGGCACCTCCTCGACTCGAAGACGAGCCTGGTTCAGAACCTATCCCGCCAGGCGCCGGACCGGCATCCCGGTGGTCGAGTCACGGCTCGGAGGCCGGCTCTGCGGTTCCCGCCGCGATGGGCGCCTAGTGTAGCGAGGAGGGCATGAAAAGCCCATCTCCTGACGGCACACCAGCCGCGGTTCGGCCGGACGCGAGGCCCGGGCCCTTGAGCGACGTCCGAGTTCAGCATTCTGACGCGGACCGGGCTCGTGCGCGGGGCAGCTTCTGGGTATGCTATTCGGCCGAAGGGAGGATCCTGCATGCTCGCGAGCATCATTCGCCGTGAGATGACCGTTCTGACGCTGATCGCCATCGAGACCACGCTGCTGGCCGTCGCCGGATGCCAGACGACGGACCCATCGGCCGCCAGGCAACCGGTCGCCGCCACGCAGCAGGCCGCCACGCGAACGCCCCCGGACCAGGCCGCGGCCACCCGACCGGCCAGGAAGCAGGCTCCCCCCAAGCGCTACACCTACTCGCCGCGGGTCTACCCGGTCGACCCCCGCGGGTTCTCGCCGGTGGACAAAGCGCTGGCCAAGGCCTACGCCCGAGAGGAGATGATCGCGGACGACGCCGAGGGCTCGCTCAACCCTTACGTCCTCAAGGTGATCTCGGCCTACCCCCTGGACGGGTCCTACCCCTATCACTGCGGCTGGGATCCGCGCGAGTATGACCTCTATAATGGGGTGACCCAGGACATGTGGTTCAAGGGCATGGTCGTGGCCAAGGCCTACCCGGATGGCTCCCGGTGCAGTTACTGCTGCGGGCTCACCTTCGAGATTTTCATCCGGGCGATGAAGCTCCGCAATATCCAGAAAGGCCTGGACCCCGACGATTTCAACGGGATGACCTTCAACGACCTGTTCAACATGCTGCAGCTCTGGTACATCGAAGGCGAAGGCGACTGCGAGCAGCGCGGGATCGTGAGCTACGGCCTCGGCCGGGCGATTCCCAACCTGGAGGACGCCAGGCCAGGCGATTTCCTGAGCTACAGCACCACCCCACCGGGCGGGCATTCGGTCATTCTCGTGGACTGGATGCGTGATGGACAAGGGAAGATCACGGGCATGAAGTACTTCTCGTCGAACCTGTCGGGGACCCACGGGCCCGGCTACGGCGTCGGCAAGTTCAGCGACTGCAACAACGGGCGCGGCCTGCTCCGCAAGTCGGTTCGCATCGGCCGGGTGGGTGCAATCAAGGACTACAAGTCCTTCGATCGGCTCACGATCCCCGCGCGCAACGCCTACGCCCCGACCCAGCCGGATCGAATCATCTACGTGCCCGCGACCCAACCGGCGGAAGCGCCGAAACGCCAGGAAGCGGGGCCGCGTTCGCCGTCAAAGGGAACGCCGGACCTTCAAGGGTGACCAGGGCGAAAGCCCGAGCAGGGCCGACTCGCCAGAAGCTGGGAACGGACCAGCGCCGACACAGCGAGAGGGATGTGCCTTGATCATGATCTTCTCAACCTCCCTATGGGTCTGCCTGGCCTGTGGCGGCCTCACCGCCGGGTCGACGAGTTCGCCCAGTTCGGAGTTGGATGCCATGATTCGTGATGCGATCGAGACGTTCCAGCCCGTGTGGCTGCCGCCGAGAGACGGGATGCGGGGCCTGTCGGTTGTGGTCGATGCTGTTGGCGGCGAACCGGCCGGCGTCGAGCGGCGCGCGGCCGACGAGATGGCCCTGCTGACCGCGGCTCATCTGGCCCATCTGATCCAGAAGGCCGACGGGCGGGCGGTGATGGCCCGCCTGGACGACCGGCCGCGGCCGGCGAAGGTGCCGTCCGGCGAGGATTGGATCAGCCATTTGTGCAGAGAAACGGGCGCCCATTTCATCGTCGGCATCCGGTACTCGACGGTCTGCCCGCCGACACCGGCGCCGGCGAAGGGATGGCCTTATCCGCGCATTCAGCAAGCCATGGCCAGTGGGCTGGGGGCATCCGACGTGGTTACCGGTGAGTACCTGCCGGACCGCATCCCGGACATCAGGATCACGTTGCCGATGCCGGCCGGGGGCGAGGACAGGCGGCACCGCCATGTCGACTGGGCGGAGAAGGTCTTCAAGGCCCTGGCCCCCTGCGTGAAGGAGAATCACGAGACGCTGGACGCGGCTCGAGCCCGGCGATGGCCCCACCCGCCTGCGAGAAGGGAAAAGCCCTCTTTTGACAGTATTGAGGAGTTCCTGCATCACCAGGTCGGCGCGGTCGCCCGCTCGATATGGCCGCAAGGCGCCCTGCCCGTTTCCAGAGCGGCCTGGTTCGCGACCATGCTGCGCCGCACCGCCCTGAGCGACAACACTGCGATCTACTACGCTCCCCAGGTGACGCTGGACGGCGACACGGTCGTGGCCGGCGGTGCGACGAGTGTTCCCACGTTCCTGCCCACACTGGAGATCGCTCTGCACGCCCTGGGCGTCAGGAACGTCCGGTCTGAGATGCGTCTCCTGCCGGACAACCAGCGGCTGGGCGGCAAGCTGTTCGGCGTGTGCCTGGCCACCACCGCACTGACCTTCCAGGAGCCGACCGAACTGGCCACGCGGCAGACGCAGCTGCTTTACGGCGAACTGCTGTTCCTGCTCGACCGTGAGCCCGGCTTTTTCCTCGTGCAGGCCGGCGACGGCTATCACGGCTGGGTGCGCGAGGAGTCGATCCGCCTGCTGGATCGCGAGCCGTTCCAGGCTCGAAGCCGGGCCCGACAGGGGGCACTGCTGGCCAACCTCGAACTGCCCATGCTGCGCGTTCCGCGCGGCTCGCGGCTGCCGATCCTGAGGGCGAGTGCCTCCGCGATCGATCTCCTCGGACCGGACGACAGCGTGATCCAGGCACCGCCGGACAAGGTTCGCCCGATCGATGAGGGTGACCGGCTCGAGATCCGGGCCAAGACGGCCCTGACGCTGCAATACATGCCGTACGTCTTCTCCGGGCGCTCACCGGTCGGACCGGACTGCAGCGGCATGGTCACCAACGTGTGTGAGGACGAGGGAACACCGGTGGCCCGCGATGCCGCTCAGCAGTTCCTCAGCGGGAAACTCGTGGCAACACACTGGTATCGAGACGACATCCGGGCGGGCGACCGAGTCTACTTCGTGGACGTGACCGGCAAGATCTCGCACACCGGCATCGCCATCACACCGACTCACTTCGTTCACTCTTCGCCGCCGTGCGTACAGATCAGCAGCCTCAAGCCCGGCGATCGGCTCTACCGGAAGGAGTGGGACGAGCGCTTCCTGGGCGCCAAGCGACCCTGAGCCGCGGCCATGAAACGACCGGTGTCCTTTGCCCGGCCCGCATAGCCGACGCGGGGCGAATCAGGGGGTCATGTGCACGCGGGTCCCACAGCCTGCTTGCAGGGATAGGGCGGCGTTCCCCGCATTGATCGCGATTTCGAGCATGCAGGTGCTGCCGATCAAGGCCACAGGCTCCCCTCGAGGGACGTCTGCGTAGGTGATACGGACCGGGCCAATCAGGCGATCACCGAGCATGACCTCACGCCCTCGGACCTGGAGCCGCGGGCCGCTCAGATCGGCCTCGGCGATGTTGGTGATCAGATTGCCGAAGTGATCGACGTGAATGACCTGGCCGGTGATGGAACCGTCCCGCGACCATTCCAGGCGGGGGATGTCGAGCACTTCCACTCGGTCCGCGGGCGGCCCCAATCGGTCAAGCGCGGTCCCGCGGGAAACATGGCCGGCAACCGGGGCCAGGATGTCACGGCCGTGGAAGGTCGTGGACAGCGTCGCGGCCATGAACTGCCGATTCTCGACCACCCGGATCTCCTGCAGCTGGGCATCGCGGTGAAGAAAGGTCAGCAGGCCGTTGTCCGGAGCCAGGACGAACCGGTTGTTGTACCGTGCGGCCAGAATGCGGCGGCTGGTTCCGACCGTCGGGTCGACCACCGCCACGAAGACGGTTTCAGCCGGAAAGAACGGGAGCGTCTGGCGAAGAACGAAGGCGCCTTCAAGGACATGCTGCGGGGCGATCTCATGCGTGACGTCGACCAGGGTTACCTTGGGGTTGATTTGAAGGATCATCCCTTTCATGGTGGCCGCGTAATGGTCTCGAGTCCCGAAATCAGTCAGCAGGGCAACAGTGGACATAAAGCCTCCGGTCCCTTGAGCGATCATGGCGAAGAGGATGGGGTTCTGCCGGCCACCACGTACTCCAGCATAAGCCGGGCGTCGTCGTAGTCGGTCGAGTGTTCCCCTTCCTCGCGGTACAGAAGAAGAACCGGCCGCCGCATTTCCTTCAGCACGTGAGCCAGTCGAAGGACACTTCCCGGCGGGACCAGCGTATCCCTTCCGCCGGCGGTGATGCCGACCGGCATGGTGAGCCGCTCGGGCCAGTACTCGGCGCTGCGGTTCTTGTACTCCAGCGGCTTGTCCGCCTTCAGGCCGCCGAAGGACTCGGCGATCGCGTCCTGGAAGTTGGTGTATTCGAGGTGGTTGGCGGTCGCGTTCATCGAGGCCACGCCGGCGACCAGCTCGGGGTGCAGGGCGGCGAAAGTCAGGGCGGAGGATCCGCCCATCGAGCCGCCGCAGATGAACACCCGCCCGACGCGATACTCCCGCTCGAGCTGCTCAATGATCTGAACCAGGTCGGCCTCGGCCTTCGGTCCCATCCAGGATGTCCTGGCCCGGTAGTCGGGCGAGACGTAGATCATGTTGTGGGCGGCGGCCGTCACCCGGGCGGCTCGGCATTCGGCCCGCTCGTCACGCACAAACTGCCAGCGGTCGGAGCCGTGGCCGTGCAGGGCGATCAACAGGTCGTGCGGTTTGGCGACCTCAAACCCGGCAGGCAACCCGATCACGTACAGTTGCTGCGTGCCGTCGCAACGGGCGGTGAACGACACTTCCCGCCAAGTGAACGGCTCGATGGCCATTGCGGCCAGGCCCGGACCGAGCAGAACCACCAACCCGATCGACCTCGGTTTCCGTACCATAGGCTTCCCTTCGACAAGAGCACTCACCAGTACCGCCAGTACAGGTAGACCCAGATCGCCGCATAGATCAGATACCAGAAGGTAATGGTCTGATACCATGGCCGCGACTTCCCGCCGTCCGGAGCAGCCAGCAGGGTCGGACTCCAGTGAAACGGCTCCCACAATTCGCGTGGCGGCGGTGGGGTGGCCAGCGACACGAGCACGATTCCGATTATGGTCAGCACCTGGGCGAAGAAAGCCAGATAGAGCCAGTGGACTGAGTGGCCCAGCAACCAGGGAAGAGCGATCGCGATGGCCAGCTGGATGGCCGAGCCGCCAATGAGCCCGAACAGCCCGCCCGCGTAGTTCGCGCGTTTCCACAGTACGCCCATAAACAGGGCCGAGAGGAACGGTGTAGACAAATAGGTGACGCCGGTCTGGAAGTACTTGAAGATGCCGCCCAGGTGCTCGACACTCGGTGCCACCAGGGCCGCGATCACCAGCGAGGCCAGTGCCGCGATCCGGCCAACGCGTACGGTGCGGACATCGTCGGCCCGCGGGCGGACCCACTTGCGGTAGACCTCGAGGGCAAACAGGGTGGCCGTCGAGTTGGACAGGGCGCTCAGTGTGGACATGACCGCCGCGAGGAAGCCGGCCAGCACGATCCCGCGCAGTCCCCACTGCGGAGCCATGGACTTGAGCACGAAGGGGAAAGCCAGATCCCCCTTCTCGAGCGGTTCGGCCATCTTCATCACGTGGATCCAGTGGTAGACGATCAAGCCCAGGAAGCAGGTGACCAGGGGGCGCAGGAAGTTGATGAACCCGGCAAAGATGATGCCCATGTAGCCGTCCCATTCCGAGCGGGCTCCGAGCACGCGCTGGATCATGACCTGGTTGCCCGCCTGGTAGAACAGGACGACGCCGAACATGGCGGTCAGCAGGCCGAGGAAAGGAGCGGCCTCGTCGCCGGCCGGGCGGTAAAGATGGAACCGATCCGGGCTGGCCTGGATCATGGCCTCCCAACCGCCGTCGATCCGGCTGAGGGCGACGAAGAACAGTACCACGCCGCCGCCGACCAGCATCAGGCATTGCAGGGCGTCCGTCCACATGACCGAGGCCAGACCGCCCTTGACCGTGTAGAGGGCCACGATGACGACGAGGCCCCACAGCACCGCGTGGAAGTTCCAGCCGGTCAGCCCCGAAATGGCCACCGTGCCGCCGTACAGGACCGGCACGAGAAAGATGAACACATAGGCGAAGAGCATGACGAAGCTGTAGAAATCCGCGCACGCCGGGCCGTAGCGCCGACCCAGGAACTCGGAGACCGTCGTCACCCGGTTCCGCAGGTAGACGGGGATGAAGAAGAGCATAAGCAGGGTGTAAACCGGGAGGCTGCACCACTCCCAGTTGGCGATGCCCATGCCATGCTGGTAGGCGGCCCCGACCGTACCGACGATCTGCTCGCTGGAGACGCTGGTCGAGACGAAGGCCGAGCCGATGATCCACCAGGGCAGCCTGCCCGACGCGAGGAAGTACCCGCGGGCCGTCTGGCCGTTCTGCCGCCCGGCCCGCAGGCCCACGAGCACCACCAGGAGTAGCGAGCCGACGATGATCGACAGATCAAGGGCGTTGAGAGAGAATCCCATCAGCACGGTCCTCCAGACGAGAGCATCACCGGACGCGTGCGGGTACGTCAAGGGCGGCGGGGACGATTCGTACCATGAGCAGCTGTGAAAAGGCCCGCGGCCTGGGATTATCGGTCCTCGGCCGCCCCGCTCGACTCAACTCCGGCAATAGCCGATGTAAGGCAGCATGAGCCTCATCGATAGCATTGTCGGGTTCAAGGCAGCCCAGACCACCGCCGAGATCCAGATGGCCATGGCCGCCAAGATCCTCAAGATCACCCAAGGCCAGGGCCAGGCCGCCGCCGACATGGTCGCGGCCGCCAACGAGAACCTGGAGAAGGCCATGTCCGAAATGCTCGAGGGCATGGGCTCCGGGTACGATAGGTATGCGTGATTGAAGCGTTCAGATCAGCGATCAGTTATCAGCTTCCAGCCACTCAAAACCAGTTGACAAGTCCTGAGACATCTGTCAACCCAGGGCCTCCGCCAGCAGCTCGGCCATGTGCAATGGCCTGGCCGTGGTCAGATGCGTGATCTGGTGGCGGCAGCTCGTGCCGGAGGCGACCAGCTTGGTGCCCGGCGGCAGGGCGTTGATCTTGTCGATCAGCGGCTTGGCCACCTGCTTGGACAGTTCGTACTTTTTGGCCAGCATGCCGAACGCGCCGGCCATGCCGCAGCAGCCGGTGTCCATCAACGTCGCACTCGTGCCGGGGATCTTCTCCGCCAGCATGGGCAGGACCTTGGGATCGCCGAGGGCCTTCATGTGGCAGTGGCCGTGGATAGCGACCTTGAGGGCCTCCTTGCGCAGCGGCAGGGCGTTCGGCTCGCGTTGCAGCAGGGCGTAAACGAACGACTCGAAATGCAGGCAGCGTTTGCCGACCTTCTCGGCGTCGGCGATGCCCAGATTACGGTAGTCGTCGATGAACATCGAGTGGCACGACGGTTCGAGGAAAATAATCGGCTCGTCGCCGCCCTGGCCCATGAAGTGGGCGACGTTGTGCCGGCCGAGCTTGTCCACGAGGTCGAGCACGCCGCGGCTCATGGCCGGTCGCCCGCAGCACTTGCGGCCTTCGGGCAGCAGGACCTCGAACCCGGCCGCCTCCAGGACCCTGACCGCCGCCTGGCCGATGTTGGGCTCGTTGTAGCGCACCCAGGTGTCGTCCCAGAGGATGACCCGCCCGCGGCCGCCGGTCACATGCCCGTTGCTGTTACGCCGTTTGGCGAACCAGCGGTCAAAGCGATAGGACGCGTAGGGCGGCATCGGCCGCTCGGTGGTGAAGCCGAGCACCTTGTACATCAGCCAGCGGGTCAGCGGGCTGCGCAGGACGGTGTTGACAATCGCGGCCTGCGGGCCGCAGTTAAGCCGGCCGAGCAGATCGGCGTTGGCAATCATGCGATCGAGCAGCGGCAGCCCGCCCTGGTGGTGCTTGGCGTTGTTGAGGTCCGCCTTGAGGTGGGCCAGGTCGACGTTCGACGGGCACTCGCGCTTGCACGCCTTGCACGAGAGGCAGTTGTCGAGGGCGACGCCGAGTTCCTCGCTGAGTAGGACCTCGCCGTCGCTGAGGCGGCGTTCAAGGGCGGCGCGAATGATGTTGGCTCGACCGCGGGTGGACATGACCTCTTCGCCGGTGGCGATGTAGGTCGGGCACATCGTCACCGAGTCTTTGCGGCAGCCGCCGCAGCCGTTGCACTGCTCCAAGTTGGCGATGAACGAACCGTCACGCTCGACGAAGCCGATGGCCGGCGTGAACGGCAGGTCGATCCTGTGACCCGCTCCATAGCGGAGGTTGGTCTCCAGCCGATACCGACCGTCGCAAACGATCTTGCCCGGGTTGAAGAGCCCCTTGGGATCGAACAGACGCTTGAGCTCGCGGGTCGCGGCCATCAGTTCGGGACCGAGGTGTTCCGGCAGATACTCGGTCCGGGTGATGCCCACCCCGTGTTCACCGGCCAGCGAGCCCTTGAACTGGATGCAGAGAGCCGACACTTCGTCGCAGATCGTGCGGTACTTGGCGATATCCTCGGCGTTGTGCAGATTGAGCTTGGGGCGTACGTGCAGCAGGCCCGGGGCGGCGTGGCCGTAGTAGGAGGCTTGGACGCCGACCCGATTGAGAATGCCCATGAGCCCGCTGACGTAACCGGGCAACTGGTGCGGCCGAACACACACATCCTCGATACCCGGGGTCGGCTTGGCGGGGCCTTTGCAGGCGGTCAACAGGGTAAGGCCGCTCTTGCGCAGCGCCCAGATGAGTTCCTGCTGCCTGATGTCGCGGCAGATGAGTTTGCGCCGGCCGAGTTGCAGCTTGTCCAGGGCCAGGAACCGGTCCTCGATGTCGTCGTAGAACTCGACCAGCAGCAGGGCCTCGCACGGCTCCTCGTCCAGTCGCATGAGTGACCGGGCGGCCTGGAATGCCAGTTGTCCCCGGGTCTGATCGAGGAGCAGCCGGTCGATGTGCTCGATCGCCACCGGGTGGAGATCGAGGAGGGCCACCGTGGCCTGCATCGCCTCCGGCACCGAATCGAAGAAGAAGACTGCCAGGCCTTTCTTCGACGGCGGCGGAAGTGGAACAAGGTTGAGCACCGCTGAAGTGATCCCGGCCAGCGTGCCCTCGCTGCCGCCGATGAGCTGGGTCAGGTCGCCCATTCGGCGAAGGTAGTCATCGAAACCGTAACCCGGCCAGCGCTTGCAGATATCGTTGGGCAGCCGTTCCTGGATGGCATCGGCGTGCTGCAGCACCAGTCGGTCGGCCGCCGCACGATGGCCGGGCAGATCGGGATGATCCTTACCCACCGTGGCGACCGCTCCGTCGGCCAGAACCACCTCCAGCGAACGCACGTGATCGACCGTCGTCCCGTAGATCGGGGCCCGGGCGCCGGATGAATTGGCGGCGATCATCCCGCCCAGCGTCGCCCGAGAACTAGTTGCCACATCTGGGCCGAACCACAGGCCGTGCGGCTTGAGGTACTCGTTGAGCTGGTCGAGTACGACGCCCGCCCCGACGCGTACCGTCCGGGCCTCGACGTTCAGATCGGTGATCTGTCGGCCGTATCGGGCGAAGTCGATGATCAGGCCGTCGCCGACCGCTCCACCGGCCAGGCCGGTACCCGCGCCGCGCGGCGTCACCGCCACGCCGGCCTCGGCCGCACCGACAACGATGTGCGAGGCATCGGCCGCACTGCGCGGAAAGGCCACCCCCATCGGCTTGATCTGGTAAATGGAGGCATCGGTGGCGTAAAGGGTACGGGTCAGCTCGTCGAACCGCACCTCGCACCCGCTCGCCCGGATCAGTTCCTGCTGTCTGGCCGCCATGGGAAACCATTATAGGCAACGGGACAGGTCCTGCTACCAGCGTGAGACCGCCCCTCCGGTGGTCGCGGCGGATGCGGCGTCCAATGACGCCCGGAGCCGGACCCGACCCCGCGACGATCCTCCCCGGCCAAACGCGGCGTGATAAGCGGGGAACCCTCGCTCTCGAAAAACTGGAAGCGGAGTGCTGAAAGGTGCTCTTCTCACCATGCGAAGTGTGAGAATGCCTTGTTGGCCTCGGCCATACGGTGGACGTTCTCGCGAGTGGTCATGGCCGTGCCTTCACGGTGGTAGGCGTCGATGAGTTCCTTGGCGAGATTCTCGCACATCCGCGAGCCCTTGCGGCCGCGCGAGGCCTCGAGTAGCCAGCGAATGGCCAGGGACTGCTGGCGCTTGCGGTTCACCTGGATGGGAACCTGATAGTTGGAGCCGCCGACTCGCTTGCTGCGGACCTCGATATTCGGTTTGACGTTCTGCAGGGCGGTTTCGAAGACCTCGATCGGCTGGGCGTCCTTGACCTTCTTGCCGATGATCTCCATCGCATCGTAGAACACGCGGTTCGCCACGCTCTTCTTGCCATCGTACATCAGGCAATTGACGAACTTGCTGACCAGCCGGCTGTTGTACCGGGAATCACCGCGGAGCTGCTCTTCCGAGTGCGTGAACTTCTTCCTGCCCATGAGAACGCGTTCCTTTCGAACACCGAACCGCCACTTCGCCCCGCCGCCCCGTCCGAACCATCCCGGAGCCCGGGCACAGGAGGCGGTGGCCATCCACAGCTAGAACCCGGTATTATCCGCCCACCGGCGAAGGAAATCAAGCAGCGACTGCCGGGGCCGGCAGGCCGACCGCGGAAGTCACCCTCGCGCACTGTAACCTGTTGTTCAAAAAAGCCTTACGAGAGAACCGCCGCCGCGGTCCAACGACAGGGCCAAGCTACCCGGCGGTCGAAGCCCAGCTGCGGTCCTTGATCTCCTCCGCCCGACCGCCCGAGGCAAGCCGGTAGGTCGCGACCCTCAACACCCGTTACCCCCTTGCCAGGCCCCTGCCGGCCACAGCTTCGGCACCCATCCGTCGGCGGATGCGCTCGGGCCTGAGGCCGGCCTCAGTTCCCGGACCGAGGAGATGAGCCCGGGCAACGCCGCGGCATTGCCGGGGGCAGGAGCTTTCACCACCCAAATCGAGAAACCCGACAATACCTCTTGGAAGTAAGCGCGGTTCTCTCTTTCCCGGCCCGCGGCCGGAGTGTAATCTACGACCAGTCCTCTTTTAGCGGCACAAGGCAGGTGGAATATGAGCTATGGTCGCACCCGCTATCTCGTCCTTCTTTCAGGAGTTCTGGCCGCCCACAACGTACAGGCCAACCCCTTGGCGGAGATCGCCCGGTCCGTCGAGGGCCAGGCTCGCCGGGCGTCCAGCGGCCTGTTCGATCCCGAGTCGAACGTGGACGCCTGGCACATCGCCCCCGGCCAGAGCGCGGTGCTCACCGAGCTGCGCGGGCCGGGCGAGATCCGACACATGTGGTTCACGCTCTTCAGCCGCGACCGACGATACCCGCGCACCGCGGTGCTCCGGATCTGGTGGGACGGCGCCCAAACCCCCTCGGTCGAGACCCCCATCGGCGATTTCTTCGCCGCGGGCAACGGCATGACGGCCAACGTCCAGACTCTGCCGATCGAGGTGACCTCCTACGGACGAGCCCTGAACTGCTACTGGCGGATGCCGTTCCGCCGGAGTGCACGCATCGAAATCGCCAACCAGGGCCAGCACGACCTGGGCGTCTACTGGCAATTCGACTGGATGGAACTTCCCCAGGCGCCGGCGGACATGCTCTATTTCCACGCCCGATACCGCCAGGAATTCCCCGCCAAGCCCTTCTCCCCCTACGTGATCTTCGAAGGCCAGGGCCGTGGGCACTACGTGGGCACGGTGTTCTCCACCCAGTGCAGCTACGACAGCTGGTTCGGCGAATCCGACGACCGATTCTACATTGACGGCGAGGAGGAGCCTTCCATCGTCGGCACCGGCACGGAGGATTTCTTCAACGATGCCTGGAACTTCCGGCTGTTCACCAACCTGAACACCGGCGTGACCATCAAGGAACCCAACGGGGAGGACTGCCGCTTCACCGCCTACCGCTGGCACATCCAGGCACCGGTCACCTTCCGCAAGTCCCTCAAGGTCGAGATCGAAAGACGCAGCTACTGCCGGGTCACGGATCCGGAGACCGGCGGCTCGCAGGAGTACAACTTCAAGTACCGGCCGGACTTCTGTTCCTCGGTGGCCTACTGGTACCAGGACACCCCGGCCGCGACCTCCGACCCGTTCCCGCCGGTCAAGGAGCGCGTCCCTGCCGAGACGGTGGTCGAAGTGGCCGAGATGGCCGGTGAAATCAAGACCGGGCCCGGCGTGAAAGCCGCTCGCCGCACCAACCGCGTCTGTCATCAGAAGCAGATGCTCTATGTCACCAACGAAGGACCCGGCGGCTGGTTCGAAATCCCCTGCCGTGTCGCCGATGAAGGCAAGTACGCGATCTCCGTGTTCCAGCGTCTCTTTCGCACCGAGGGCGTCTGGAAGGTGACCCTCTGCGGCCCCACCGGCGACATTCTGCTCGCGAGAGCCATGGACTTCTATGATCCTTATCTTGCCTGGAAGGAGAATCGGCCGGAGAACTTCATCTACGGGACCCGGCTCGAGACCAAGGTTGGGATTCACCACCTCAAACCGGGTGACTACCGCGTCCGTTTCGAGTGCGTCGGGGCGCACATCCTCGCCCGGAAGAACGACGCGGATACCCCCGGCTACGACTGCGGGCTGGACGGCATCTCGATCCGCCGATTCCCCTGGGACGATCTGCCGGGACAGATGCGGCAGTACTTGGCCGACGAGGAGAAGCTCTTTGCCGGCTGGATCGACCGGGCTCGCCGGACGGTCACCCTGCTGGATGCCGCCATCCGCAAGTTCGTCGCGGACACGAAGGAGTACCCTCGGAACCTGGACGAGCTGACCACCCGCCCCGAGCGATTCCCGGAATCTGCGGGCCACTGGCCGTATGCGGAACGTCCGGGACGCGATCCCTGGGGCCAGTCCTATCGCTACGTGCATCCCGGGCAATTCAACCCCGACGGTTTCGATGTCTTCTCGGTCCACGGCAACAGCCGCTCGCCCGCGGACTGGATCGGCAACTGGACCACGCCCTACCGGTGGGAGAGTGCGATCGAAGGTGAGGGCCTGCCCCTGACCTCGAACTCCTCGGTCAAGGCCACGAGCCAATCGCTGAGGATGAGCGCCCCCCCGGCCCTGTCTCAGGGCGAGCTGGCGTTCCTCCGGTTCCGCCGCCCGGGCGAATCGGCCGGCCTGATCCTGCCGTCCTCGGTGCAGACTGGCCGCTACACCCTCGTGGTCCGGCTGGGCACCTCATGGGACTACGGGATCGCCCAACTGCGCTTCAACGACGTTCCAGTCGGAGCGCCGATCGACACCTTTTCGCCGAGAATCGCCAATCGGACGGTCTTCGCCGGCGAGGTCGAGGTCGTGCCCGGCCAGAATACGCTGACCATTCAGATGATCGGCCGCAACCCGGTATCCACAGGATACGCGGCCGGGCTCGACGCACTGCGGCTGATTCCGGTGAAGTAGGACGTGGCGATCAGTTGAGCTCGATGTTCCGCTTATTGAGAACGAAGACCTTCTTCTCCTCCGAGAAGGAGATCTCCGGTCGGGCCTTCCGCCACCATCGCTCGAGCCCCCCCCACTGCCACTTGCCCCCACGGCGGTACTTCAGGATTTCACCCCGGAGGTACTCATCAACCATGAGGGGGAACTCGAGGAACGAGGGCAGCCTCATGCCCTGGTGATCGCACAGAACGGACAAGTGAACCGCCGACGGATGCCGGACGGCGTACAGGGCCTCGATCAACTCGGGATACCGGGAGCGGTCCACCCGGTCCAGCAGGAGAAAGAGGGCCTCTCGCTTCAGCGTGTTCGTAACCAGGGTGGGGGGCGAGAACCGTGACCCACCTTCGGCCAGGGCGCCCGACACCTCGTTCACCGCGGCGTCGAGGTCCCCCGGGGGCGTTTCGATCCAGTAGCATACCGAGGTGGCCTTCAGACCTCCCTCGATCGTCCCGGTCGCGTGGGCAACATAGTCCCACTCCAACAGGCTGTCCGCACCCCCGTCGCCGGTGTAGACCTGGAGGCTGTCGGCCGGTACCCGTCCCCAGAAGTCGAGGTAGTTGCCGAACCGCTTGGCATCGCCCTGGCCGCGCGAGGCATCCGCCGGCAGCCACCCGTAGTCCCTGAGGTGGATCTCTACCCAGCGATGGAACACGCTGTCCTCGTGCACTTTCTCGTCGTACTTGGTCTTGTTGGCCAGGGAGACGATGAAGCCGCCGGTGTAGCGGCAAGGAATCCCCGCGGCCCTGAGCAGACCCAGAAGCGTGTAGCTGTACTCCGAGCACGAGCCCTGCTTCTTCCGCAGAACGTCGGACGCGGCATCCCACTTGTCGTCCCGCACGTAGGTGATGTGGGTGACGAGGTAGCTGAAACAGGCGAAAGCCTGGTCGACGTCGCTGGTGTTCCCTCGAACGAGTTCATCCTTGAGCTCGCGAACAGGCTGGGAAGTGACCTGGTACTTCGGGGAATCGCGGGTATAACGGTCGTGCTGCTCGGCGTCGAGTTCGGCCGGCCGGGTCGTCGGCAGGGAGGCCGTGGCCCAGGTGCGCACCGCCGCCATCCAGCCGCGGCAGCGCATCTCCCCGGGCTTCATGCCCTTCTCGACGTAGCAGGCGATCCGGTTGCCATAGGCATCGGTCAGGATCTCCTTGTAGCCGGGACTGGGATGAACGACGGACGCCTCCTGGCGCGCGTTGCTCTGGGGCAGGGGCACGTACACCGTGACATCCTGCTCGCGATCGGCGGCGTTGGTCAGCCGACACTCGAAACGAGCGACGCGCTCGACGGAATTGGCCTTGCGCAGATTCTCGGCCGCCGCGACGGCGTGCCCACCACATGCCAGCAACACAACCACCCAGGTACCGGTTCTCATGCGCATGTGCCGCACCTCCTGAGGCCACCGAAAGGGCGACTGCACCGGTGATGCACGCGAGCCGGCATGAACGCGCCCGAACGGGCGGATCGAATCCCCAGCCTGACGCGAATCAGTTGCCGCATCCGGCTGCGGGAGGCTGGTTCGAACCGTTCACGCATCGCTGGAACAGCCCGAAGTCGGCCAGGTCCGCGTCTCCATCGGCATCCAGATCCGATGATACGCAACCCTCGCCGATTGGCAAGCCGGTCCCGCCGAGACAGGAGCTCAGGATGGCCATGTCGTCGCTGTCCACGTCGCCGTCGTCGTCGAGGTCGGCGTACCTGAACCGGCTCCGATCCGCCAGGGCGTAGATGTGCCCGTCAAATGTGGTCAAGAACAGGAAGTCCCCGCTGATGCAGGGGGCCGAGAGGATGGGTGTGCCGAAGTCCATCGACCACGCCTCGGCCCCGGTCGCGACATCAAGGACGTGCAGCCGGCCGTCGCCGCAGGGCACATACGCGTAACTGCCTGCGATCGTGGGGCTGCCCGCCAGGGCCGCGAAGGTGTTGTTGTAGGGAGCCATCTTGAGGGCGGACGTCCCGAGGGCGTAGGTCCACACTTGTGCACCGTCGCCCAGACGATACGCGCCGACCGATCCCGTTCCGCCGGCGACGACGATATTGCCCGACACGGCCGGCGTCGAAGCCGACCGACCGCCGCCCAGAGCCATGCTCCAGACCTGCTGGCCGGTGGTCAGAAGGGCGCAATGCAGCACTCCGTCGTAATCGGTGAACACCACCCTGTCGCCGGCGATGACCGGGCTGCCGTGAAGACCCTTACAGCTGTAGCTCCAGGCCGCGCCGCCCGTTCCCACCGGTGCACCTTTCAGGTTGTACCCTGCCCAGTTGCCGGGGACCGTCACGATCGTCCCATCGGTGGCCGGTGAGGCGTTGCAGCTGATCCAGTCATCGTCATAGGCCTGATGCCAAGCTTCCGCCCCCGTTGCCGCGTTGAAGCGTCCAAAGTAGGCATAGGTCCCGGAGTACACCTGCCCACCACTGACCACCGGCGCCCCGTAGGCCCACCGCTGCGTGCTCGAGCCGAGGACCTTCTGCCAGACCGGAGCCCCGGTGACCCGGTCAAACGCGTGGAGGATGCCTCCGTGCGAGTTGGCGTAGACCCGCTGATCGTCCACGGCCACCGCGTGGGACACGGCCGCCGGCGTTGGGGCGAACCAGCGCTTCGATCCGTCCGCGATGTCCAGAGCCAGCACGCCGTTGTTAACGAGGTCACGACGGTCCTTCACGCCCACGAAGAGCGTGTCGCCGTCCAGAACCGGCGAGCCAACATCAAACGTCCCGCCGGAATAAGTGATCCAGACCACGCCAAGCGGCGGTCGGATCGTGCTCGTCGAGAGGCCGCCGCGTTTGGGGCCCCCGCCGAACTGCGGCCAGGGGTCGCCCGCGATGACCTCCGGGCGCCGGGCGGCCATGATCGGAAAGCTCGTCTGGACGGAGGAGACCGAGCCGGCGTCATTCGTCGCCTGGACCGAGACCGAGTACGAACCCGCCCCCAGTGACGCCTGCGGCACCGTCGCCCGCCAACTCCAGTCGCCCTCGCTCTGCAGCGGGCCGGCGGCGACCAAGTCGGTGCCACGACGAAGCTGATACGTCATCGAGGTGGTGTCGGCTTCCGTTTCATAAGCGTTGACCACGATGGGCAGATCCGCGTTGGCGATCTTCTGTGACGAGCCCGGCGTAATGATCTGCAGCTGTCTGCCGTTGGTGATCCACTTCATCCGGGTGGTGACCGAATCGCCGGACACGCTGATCAACTTGAAGCCGGCCGGGGAACAATCGATGCCCCCGAACAGGAAGGTGGGCGTGTTGTACGAGAGCACCTGCCCGGCCTGCACCGTATGCTGCGAATGCCAGTGCCCCGAAAAAGCCGCACGTACGCCCCAGGTCGCGTACTGGGCGAGCTCGGCTTCGGTCGGGGCATAGTGATGAAACACGAAGAGCTTGCGGTTGCCCCGGAGAAGGGCCAAGTCGGCGGCAATCCAGGCGCTCTGGGCCGCCGTCTTGTGCACGCCGTTGATGACCAGGAAATGACAATCCCCGTAGTTGACCGAGTAGTAATCCGGCCCCAGGTATCGGCGATAGTTGTTCGAGGTGGAATTGTCGGCATCGTGGTTGCCGAAGACGCTGAACAGCGGCACCGCCGAGGTGGCGACCCCGGCGACGTAGTCCTCGTACTGTGACACCGCAGCCCCGGAATTGGTCAGGTCTCCGGTGGCGAAGATCAGCTTCGGCCGCTTGGGAAGGGCGGCCACCCGCGCCAGGGCTTCGATCAGCAGAGCCTTGGTGCCGCTGGCCCCGGTGTGAATGTCGGTGATCTGGACGAAATCGAAATCCCCGCCCTCAGACTGAGCGGTGAGCGCGAAGCTGAAGTGAGCCGCAGTCGACGTCTTGCTGATCGCTCGATGCCAAGTGGTGTTCTTCGCGTAGCCGGCCGGCGGACAGATGTACAGAAGCGTGGCGTTCTTCCCGGTGTTGGGCAAGGTGTAGGTTCCGTTCGCCGCAGTCACGACCAGATCGATCGTGTCGGAAACGCCCACGCCGGCGACACCCGGTTCGCCGGCATCCCACTCCTTGTCGCCGTCGAGATCGTTGAACACCCGCCCGGTGATCGGATTGGGATAGCCGCCGCCCTCGTAGATGACGATCGGGGCAACAAGCTGATCCTTGACGTCCTTGGCGTACTGCACCAGGTTGGCCATCAGCCTCAAGGCCTGGGCCTTCGCCTGGGCATTGCCGATGTTGCGAGCCTTGTCCGCGGCCAGCGACGTGAAAATGACTCGCCCCGTCCCCCAGCCGGCCTCGATGATTGTGGCTTTGCTGACCACGGACGCCGAGTCGCCGGCCAGTACGCCAACACCGCTGAAGGTGACGAAGCTCTCCCACGAGGTATCCCAGGTGGACGAACCTCTGTACTCCCAGCCCTGGAGATCCGCGTCCGCGATGACGTGGGGACTGGCAAACAACTGGTGGGCGGGCTGAACTCTGTAGACCGTGGCGAAATCCGGATCACCGCGGGTCACCACGGCCGGCGAGGCAATCCAGCTCTCCTGGGAGCGATTCTGGTCGGCCTGGGTCAACATGATGACCGTACCCCCGGCGTTGACGAACTGGTTCATGACCGTGCCGGCGTTGGCCAGGACCGTTTGGATGGTGGTGTTCTGGGTGCAGAAACTCCCGATGATGAGTGTATCGTAACCGGCCAGGTTGACCGGGCCGCCCGCCTGGACGACGCTGGTCAGATCGGTATACGACTGGCCGAGATCGGTGAGCGTCTGCCCCAGCCCCTTGGTGGTCGACCATGTGTCCTGATAGTCGATGATCGCCGCGGAAAGCGTCGCCGCAGAGGCGACCGCCGAGGCCAATAGGATACCTGAAACCGTCAGAAAGACCGGCAACCGTATGCACATGGAGGACTTGCCCCTTTGGGAATACCCTACGCCCGCGACGCGCGTACCCGCAAACGCGACTCCACCACAAACGTGCTCGCCCACGGCCGCTAAACGAGACGGCAGCGGGCGAGCACGACACGAACCCATCCTGAAGCGTTCAACCCCTTACAGGCTAAGGCTTTACCACCGGCGGCGAAGCAGGGCCAGACCCAGGAAACCGCAGGCCAGCAGGCATGACGCCGGCTCGGGAATCACCGAAGCCTCAATCAGGAGCGGGTCGCCTACCTTGCCACCGTAGCGGGAGAAGAACGCGCCGTTGTTGAGCCCGCCGCCATCTCCCCAGGTGGTAAGGCCAACCGAGCCCGCCAGGATCGGGTTACTATCGGTAATAATCGGATAAACCCTGCCTCCACCCGCAGGGTCAATCACCTCCACGTACAGCTGGTTGTCCACCGCTCGCACGATCAGGTCGAAGGGCTTGTCCGCGCCAGGGGTGTACGTCCAGAGGCCGTCAGGTTTCTCCAGATCATCCCGATAGAGCATGGACCAGGCGCCATCCTGGCATTTCTGGATGGACATGCCCTGGGGCGCGCGTTGGGTGGCATCCCCAGCTTGAGCGGCAAAATTGATGCGGTAGAAATTCTTGTCGTCGAGCGCACGAACCAAAACGCCCAGGCCGTCGTCGTCGACACTCGCGAGCCGAACCTTCATCTCGTAGTTGGTGAGCGAAGTACTGCCGGCCTCGTCGACCACGATGGCCGGCCCGAGGAAGTCGGTATTCTTCGCGGCTGCAGTAGCCCAGGTGTAACCGTTGCTGTCATCCGAGATCGTACCCGTGACGAAGTTCTGGCGGAAGCTGCCGGACGCGACGATGCCGGTCGCCGCAACGCCCGCGGCGTCTTTCATCACCACGGATCGCCACTGGACCGGAAGACTCGAGGCGAACGTATCCTGGAACAGCGTGCCGCTGGCATCCGACACTTCCACGCGGCTGGTTTCCATTCCCCACTTGATGCTGCCGCGTTCATACCAGGACTGCAGGCCGATCTTACCGGCCGCCAGGCCACTATCCGTCCCGTTCAAGATCAGGCTTGGGTTCGGGTTCGACGCCTCACCAGCGTATACCTCCCAGTTCGTACCGTCGACCTTCACCTTCACGTTCATCGGCGCACTGCCGGCCAGGTCCGCCGAAATCGGGGGCACGAAGGCGGTGGATTCCCCGAGTTTGCTGATGCTGACGACGCCGGCGGGTGATGTGGACACCTTCTGAACGGATACACCCTGCCCGAAGCCCCTGCTGTTTGTGGCCGGGGGCTGGGCGCGGAGACTCACGCGATAGTAGTTGCCGGGATCCTGGTACCCGAAGACCATGCCGAATCCGTCATCATCGAAACTCGTTATGGTCGCAGAATAGGTGTAGGACGAGGGCGTTGTGTAGTTGTCCTTAACCAGCAAATACGGGGTGAACTGGCCGTCCGCGGCAGTGGTCTGAGCCCCCTCCCCAAACCAACCATCCGAATTCTCCTGCATGGCGCCGGTCACCAGGCTGATACCCCAGTTCGCCTTGGCCACTGTGTCGGCGGCAAGCTTCGGCGATTGGTTGGGGTTCACACCGCCGTTGGGGTCAAACCAGCCGTTGTACCCGTTGACAAACGGATCCCCCACCAGGGTGTCACCCGGGGCCGCCCACGCGACCGCGGGCACCAGAGCCAACGCACACATCACGAACATTCTGAGATTCATCTTTGGCCCTCCTCGCAGCCTCTTTCCCTGTGTCTGCAGACCAGACACCGACAACAATCTCGATCCACACAATGCGGCGTGACCGCTCGGTCAGACATCGCTACTTGCATGAAGAGGCGCGATCTGACGCAAAATGAGCGGCTACCCCCAATAGCAGGATATCCGCACCCCATACCCATGTCAAGGCAGATTTTGGGGTTTCTACCTGCCGATGGCAGATCTTTCACGGAGATGAACCCCGGATTACCTGAAAAAAGCCTGCAAGATACAGTACCGCCGGGACCACCGGCTCAGGATCGGGGAAGCCCATGCCTGACAGGAGAGATCCTCGCTCCCCCGTCTTACCCCCTCAGCCCGGCCCGGTCTGTCCGCCCTCCCCCGCAGGCGCAGAAAATCGGCCCGTGGTGCGAAACCACAGGCCGAGCATTCAAGGCAGGCAAACGAGACGAGCCGCGACTACTCGAGCGGGAGGACTACTCGACGCGAGAGTAGGTCAGCCGTCCTGGGCGGTCCATCAGCCAGAACGAGTCGAAGTCATCGTTGATCTGCTTCATGTCGTTGTCCATCACCCGCTTGTACCGAACCTGACGCTCGCGAGCCGTCTCCGCAGTGCCGTCACCGCAACCCCAGGTGGAGAAGCCCACGACCGCCAACGATGCAAACAGAAACAGACGTTTCATGCGGGGTACCTCGTGCTCATCGGGCTCGATCGGCCGCGCCAGGTTCCCTGGCGGCCGGCGGACCAACAGGGGGTGATTCTAGACCATGCCCGCCAGACGTGTCAACCCCACCGCCGGCCGGGTCCTGGCCGGCCGGTGCTGCCGCGTGCCGTGGAAACTCGATCGTGAACACCGCTCCCCGGCCTGCTTCGCTGGCGACACCGATCGTGCCCCCGTGCCCGGTGACAACCCCGTGAACGGTGCTGAGCCCCAGGCCGGTTCCGCCCTTCTCCAGCCGCGTGGTGTAGAAGGGGTCAAAGGCGTGCTTGAGCACTCGTAGATGGCTCCGGCTCGGGCCCGACGACACGGACCAACGCCATCGTGTCACCGGCAGGACACCGCGGACGCCGCAACGCCTGTCAGCTGCAAGGGTGCTTACCGGACCCTCATCGAGGCGTTGCTGGTCAGATCCGCCAGATCCTGGTCAACCTCGTGGGCAATGCCGTCAAGTTCACCCAATCCGGCAGCGTCAGGCTCGCCGTTTCCCTGTTGCCGAACGGGTCGGGCAGCCGGGCGGGCCAGCACGGCAACCCGAGCCCCGCTCTACAGTTCGACGTGGTTGATACAGGCATCGGGCTCTCACAAGAACAGATGGCGAACCTGTTTCAGCCTTTCACTCAGGCGGACGTCTCCACCACCCGCAAGTACGGCGGAAGCGGCCTCGGACTGGCCATCTCCAAACGATTGGCCGCCCTGCTGGGCGGCGACATCGAGGTCACCAGCCAACCCGGCCGGGGAAGTACCTTCCGAGCCACGATCGCAACCGGCCCGATCGAGGGTGTTCGGATGCTCACCTCTCTCGCCCCAGCGGAAACCACCGATCCGGGCACACCGCCGAGCCCATCGCCCGCCGCGAAAGCCTCATCCAGACCATCACCGAAGCCCTGGCCAAGACCCGGTTGGAGAAGTCCGCCACTCTGGTCTGACCGCGACGGCCCAGCCCCTCGTCCAATTGCAGGTTCACGGGTCGACCGGCATCACGGCCGAGACGAGCCATTGGCCACCGTCCGCTCCGGCTCGAAGTCGCCGCCGCCGAGATCATCGCGTTTCCGAGGCCAAGACGGGACGCGGAGACAAACCAAGGTATCGTCGACCCAGAGGAACCAGACCCGCCCCCATCTCGCCTCTTGCCTTGCCGTCCCGGGGCTCGGCAAGGCGATCCTCATCTCGCTTCCGCCTTGCCGACCAGCTCCGGCTCTTTGGTTGGACCGAATCCAACGTTGGCCTCGACGTTGCAGCGCACCTCCCGGTCGACAAACTTCAGCCGGAAGGTGAGGACGAACGGGGTCTCGTACAGGCACAAGCTGGCGGTGAAGGTGTCACTCTCGGTCCAGGCACCGCTGGCGGCCAGGGGCTGCTCGGGCAACAGGCCGAGGGTCGAACGGCCCTTCTGCCAGGTACCCCGGCCGCAGGTGAGCCGCTGCTCGACGCCGCCGAAGCACAGGACCAGGGTCACCGGGCCGTCGTTTACGCCGCTCTCCAGCGTAACCGCCTCCAGCTTGCGGGGATTGGCCGGAAAGACGAACTTGCGGCCGATCGCGCCGGCAACCGGCGCAGCGGAACCGTCCTGCGGACGAAGATGGAGACCCTTGAGCGTTCGATCGAGCTTGCCGCGCGCGGTGTCATCGGCACCCAGCGACACGGGTTTCATGGCCGGCAGGAGCCTGTCCCAGACCTGGTTGAGCACGGCCTGCATGTCTTTCAGGCCGCTGGTCATGGCGATCACGGTGTCCTGCTCCGGCATCACGATGCAGTATTGCCCGAATGCACCGTCGCCGCGGTAGGCTCCGTGCCGGCAGCGCCAGAACTGGTATCCGTAACCCTGGTCCCAGTCGCTGGTCGGCTTGCTGCCGTTGGACGTCTGCCGGGCACTGGCGGCCTCGATCCACGCTTCAGGCACGAGTTGCCTGCCCTGCCATCTGCCTTTCTGGAGGTAAAGCTGCCCGAAGCGGGCGATGTCCTCGGTGCGGATGCTCAGCCCGTAGCCGCCGGTCGAAATGCCTTGGGGGCTGGTTTCCCAGGTGGGCTTCTCGATGCCCAGCGGCTCGAACAGACGCGGGCCGAGGTAGTCGAGCAGAGTCATGCCGGTGACCTTCTGGACGATGGCCGAGAGCATGTACGTGCCCGAGGTATTATAGAGGAAATGAGTTCCGGGCTTGAAGGGCACCGGATGGGCGAGGAAAGACTTGACCCAAGGCTGGTCGGGCGTGCGCGGCGGCTCGGTCTGCTGGCCGGTGGACATGCGCAGGAGGTCACTGACCCGCATGGCCTTCAGGTTCTCGCTCGGTTCGGCCGGGGCCTGGTCGGGGAAGAATTGCAGTACTTCGTCATCGAGGCTGAGCTTGCCCTCGGCGATGGCCAAACCGACGGCCGTGGAGGTGAAACTCTTGCTCAGCGAGAAGAGCGAGTGCGGCGACTCGGCGGAATACGGCGACCACCAGCCCTCGGCAACGACGTGGCCGTGGCGCACGAGCATGAAGCTGTGCAGGGAGTCGAGGTCTTTGTCGGCCGCCTCGACAAACGACAGGATGGCCGCAGACGAAATACCCTGCGTCTCGGGGGCGCTGCGCGGCAGGCCGCCCGCCAGACAGAAGGGGCTCAACAACCCAACGCCCGCGACGACGGAGAATGCAGTGGCGGCGAATACTCTCATGGCCGGAACCTCCACCCGATCTGCACGCTCGGCGCGCGGCCGATGGTAACCGCCGCGCCACGTGAACGTACAACGACACCGGGGCCAGCCTATCGTTCCCCTCCAGCCCCCGCAAGCGGGACCGCCCCGACCGCCAGCTACGTTCGACGAACCGGGAAGGAGCGACTTCTCTCCGGAGCTCCGGCCCGCTGTCCCGGCGCGGTGGCCTCCGGACTTTCGGGCTTGAACGCGGGGAATTGAAGGACGCGCCTACCCGTGTAACCGGCAATCACCGGTCCGATCCGGCTGGAAAGGCGAGATGCGGAGCGATGCGCTCAATGGCGGCGGGGCTCAGCCCGGAGACCGCTTCGAGGTCACACCGGGCCCGGAACACCACGGCGGCTTCGTCACCGGGACGGCTCGCGGCGAATGACCGCTGAGCGTCACGATAGGCAATGATCTTGCGGGCCATCGCTTCCCCGATCCCGGGCAGACGGGTCCAGTCGTGGAGCGTGGCGGTATTGGGATCGATCCGCTGCCACACGCCGACCACAGCGTCCCCCGCCACCCCGTCGGCTTCATCCGCACCGAGCGGCGACGTCCCGGCGGCCGGGGATTCGCCAATCGATAGAGGTAAAAGGATACTCGCGGCCATCACACCGG
Organism: Phycisphaerae bacterium; assembly: GCA_018003015.1. Lineage (NCBI taxonomy): Bacteria > Pseudomonadati > Planctomycetota > Phycisphaerae > Phycisphaerae bacterium. Next base: position 152,176 of record JAGNEZ010000005.1, read on the forward strand.
CCAGGGCGCACCCGAGAATGACATAGCAGGCAATGTGCACGCCCCAGGGCATCCGAGGCAACGATCCGGCGAGGTCGGTATTCATGGCCCTCTATCCAGTTCCCGCGCCGCCTCGAAGGGTGGGCGGACCCACCAGCCACAAGGCAGATTCTGGAGACCCGGCAACGGCTCATCCCCACGGAGGAACACGACTCAGCTGGCAGCCTGGGCAGCGGGCGGACGACGGGTGACCCCCAGCAGCTCCGCACGGGCATCCTTGAGGACCTTGAAGGCAGCCTTCGGCGTCAGGTCGGCCTGCAGTAACCCCCCCGAAGGAATCAGACCGGCCTCGCGGTCGGCCAGATCAAGCCAGGTGACGCTCTCGATGAACGGCTTGCTCAGGGCAATGGTGTAGAACTCCTTGGCCCACAGGGCCTGGACGTTCTCATCCCACGGCGTCCGCCAGCAACCGCCACTTCGCCCGTTACTGAACGACCGCGACGGCACCTGAACCGCCGTGATGTGTACCGGCTTGCCAAGATTGCCGAGCCGGTCCAGCTTCTCGGAGATCTGGAACATGTCCCGCACAAACATGCCGTCCGACGAGGGTCCGAAGAGGAACTGGGCGCCAACTCCGTCGAAGCCGATCCCGCTCTGGACAACCATGTCCGCATAGAGCATCGGCGGAATCGTCCTCTGATTCCGGGCATAATACTCCCCCCAAGGGGCAACCAGATTGATCAGCGTCTGGGCCCGGGGGGCAAGCTGTTTCACCAGGGCAACCGTCACCCGGGTGATCTCCATCAGCTGCTCGAAGGAGAACTCGAAGGTGTTGTCCGCGTGGACGCCGCTGATCACATCCCACTGGTAGACGTAGTTGGCATACCGCTCGACCACCCGCCGCACGTGATCGAAGATCAGGTTACGGACGGTCTCAAAATCGGTCTCGTACATGCTCGCCCACGCCGGGATGTTGGCCTCGCTGAAACTGACCAGCGGCCCCACCCGCATCGGGGTACGGTGCTTGGCCAACCACTCGATCCAGACGTCAAAAGGACGCCAGTTGAACTCCCCTTGCTTCGGCTCAACCAGACGCCAGGGGATGGGAAGGTAAACGTAGTCGCTGACCTCCCGCAGCCGTTGACGGTAGACCTCGACCGAGTTGCCCAGGTCAACCGTGCAGCCGATGGTCCGGCGGGTGAACGCGTGGACCTGCTTGCGGCGGGCAAGGAAGATGTCCGCGTGAAAATGACTGAGCTTCTCCCCTGCCAGAATGGCAGCCTGAAGCGCCTGCTCCGCCAACCGAGCCTGCTTCGCAGGCGTGTCCGCCTTCAGCGAGTCAACCATCAGATCCCGGGCCACGGTGATCTCGTTGGCCACCGGCTCAACGCCCTCAAAATCGAACAAGCCCCAGTCTTCCCGTTTGAGGTTGATGCGGGTCAGACGACCACGAGCCAACTCGAGGGCGAGGTTGTAAGGCTGATCCCGGTCCATCAGCCGGCTGGTTTCAAGCATCATCGTGCCGCAACCGCGGACCGGCCAGACTAGAGCAAGAGCAGCCGGGCCATCGGCCCGCTTCGCACAAATGACCTGAGAATCGCGAAACTCGAGCTCGGCGCGCAGGGGAACCCCATCACTGCCCACCACGTATGCGCCAGACAGGTCAAGATCGCGAACGGCAGAGCCTTCACGGGTTACAGCAAAACGAAGCATGAGCGGTCCCGAAACGTTATGTATCGAAATATAACCCTAATGAGTCCGTGCAACGGTCCAGGCGATAATCGCAACCTGAAACCACGGAACCCGCTCATCAACTTATCGCTGTCGCCCCAGGGCGCCTCCGCGTCCAAGGATGACATCTACCCACAGTCTATGGGATCGTGAGCGTCCCGACAAGAGCCATCCGACATTGTTCCGCCAACTTCGGCAAAGTCCAGGCCACACCGGTTCACGCACCGCGCGCCGACGGCCACCCCGAGCCAAGCTGCCTCAGGGGCACCTCCCTCGTCCGACATCCGAGACGCCCGCCCTCACCCCTCCCATCGGCTATTCCGGCGGCCAAGGTGCAGTTGCCGCCAAGTTTCACGGGGGGTGACTTACCCCGCCGCAAGAACCGCCCGCGAACAGACAGATCCAACATCCTTGTCGCTATGACCTTGCGACAGCTTCAGCAAGCGCCCCTCGGCCACACCGGGAACAATGTGACACGGACGCTGTCCGAATCGCGTCACACGATCCGAACTCGCGTATCGCTTCATTCGGACCCACGGGCTCCTCAAACAGATAAACGTGCCGGCGGCGCGCTTCTTTCAGCCCAACCTTCGAACGTGATGCAAAGACCCACACCCATCTCCAGCCTGGACCCTCCCCTGGGCCCATGCCTGAGCCGCTCCTGCCGGCAAACGACCGAGGCCAGCAACGGAGTCACTGGCCTCGGCCGATGATCGCAAAATCCAGGATCGACCGGCGGTCATCACGGACAACTCGCCACCGCACCGACGTTGTTCCTGACCTGCGTCATGTCCAGTACGTTGATCCTGCCGTCCGCATTCACGTCCGCCCGAAAAGTGGCGGCTACGACCGGCCCACCGATCGCGTTCCGCACCCGGGTCAGGTCGAGCGTATTGACCTTGCCATCGCCACTGACGTCGCCGGTCAACGAGAGAATACTTATCTGATTGACGCCCTCCAGCGGCTCGCCTCCTGTGCTGGTCAGACCATCGGGGCCGTTGGCCACGGTCAGGGTGACACAAGCGGCCCTCGGCACGCCATGCATGAGGATAGTCAGTGCGTTGCCCACGACCGACAGGCTGTCAATCACACCCTCGCTCGTCGTCACCTCATCTCCAATGTCGAGCGAGCCATCGCCGGCGACGATATCCTGGTTGAAAGTCAGCACAACCTTGGTCGGCCCGCCGACACGATCCTCGATCCCGTACGGAGGCACCGGCGACCACGGCAGGTCAATGCCGAACTCGCCCGCCGTCCCGTGAGTCTTGTACGAGACCGCACTGATCAGATGAAACGGCTTGCACGGATCAGGAATCTGGGTCACGGGAGTGAGCAGCTCAAAGGCCATGTTGATGCGATGATCGAAGGAGCACACCGGCTTGACATACGACCACGGCCCGTACAGCCATCGCGGTCCCGGCGGACATTCACTCAACGGCGGGCACGGGCTCTGCACCGGCTCTCCCCATGAGATCGCGGTCTGGACCGCCGGGCGGATACCCTTCTCGATCAACGTGGCGTGCCATCCCCAGAAGTCGCCCAGGGCCACGTTGTTGGAGAATACTCGCTCGCAACATGACGCCGACCCACCACCGAGCCAGCGGACCCCCACGACCGCCTGAATGTTCAAGGCGTACCAGAAGCAGTGGTGCTCGGCAAACGCGTTGGGACGCGCGGGGCAGCGATCGGCGGCCGTGGCCGGCAACCGCGGGTCCGGGTGACTCTGAATCAGGCAGCACTGGCTCAAGTCCACGTAGTACTCGAACACCTTGTGACCGTCACAGGGCACGACATCCGTCAGGTTGATTCGCACGGCGTGACGCGGGGCAAAATAGAGACCCAAGGCCGGACGCTTCGGGTTCGTGCCCGCAACCTGCTTCAGCACCAGCGGCAGATGAAAACTGATCAACCAGCCGTCGATCTGGTAGGGCGGCTGATCGAAACCGCCAAACTCCCGCGGCACGTATTCCTCGTTGAGGTAAGAGCCCCACCATCGAACCGCCGAGATCGGCCGCCCATCGGAACGGAAGTCGTCGGCCACATCCACGTTGGGCTGCTGGATTCCGTTCGGACTGATCCAGAGATTCGACGGGATGTCTTCCCGCTCCGGCGTCGGCGGCTGGCTGAACTTCGGCACAACCTCCTGGCCGCAGGTCACCGTTGCACAATCACTGCCCGGCCCCTGCGCAACGCCTCCCTTCTCCTTACAGACCGAAGGCGGCAGGTTGTCACATGTGCCGTCCGGAAGGCAACAGGCTTGACACTCAGGGTTCGCGACATGCACGCACCCACCGGTAGCCGGATCACACCGATCGATGGTGCAGAAATCCCCATCATCACAACTGATGGGCTCGTGCACACACTTCCCGGTGGCCGGGTCACAGTAATCCTCGGTGCAAGCGTCACCATCATCACAGTTGATGGACTCGTGCACACACTTCCCGGTGGCCGGGTCACAGTAATCCTTGGTGCAAGCGTCACCATCATCACAGTTGACCGGAATGTGCACACAGAAATTCGGGGCCGCGGGATCGCACACGTCCAGCGTACACGGATCACCGTCGTCGCAGTTGATCGGCTCGTGAACACACCTGCCGGTGGCTGGGTCACAGTAGTCCTTGGTGCACGGGTCACCGTCGTCGCATTCCAGATCGCTTGTGCATCCCCCCTGGTCACATGGTGTCCCCGGAACGCACTGACTGCCCGGTCCCTGGGGCGCCCCACCGTGCGCGGCGCACATGCCCGCCGGCCAGATGCCGAAACATAGACCGTCCAGGCAACACGCCTGCAAACAGATCTCAGGGTTGTCGCAGGAGGATCCCGGCCCCTGCGGCACGCCGCCCAGCCCCAAGCATTCCCTCGGCAGCAACATCTGACATCCGTCGCCCAGACAACAGGCCTGCGGTAGTTCCTGCCCGCTCACGCTCGCCAGGCAAGCGAGCAGCCCCCCGCCAATACAAACCGCTCGAATCGTCAATCGACACCTGACTCCAGACATGGTCCAATCCTCCTCATCATACCTGACATACCGATCACACCCACAAAGCAAACCCTTCACCAAACGCGCGGGCTGAAAGACCCGGGGCACATGAAAGTGACCGCCTGAACCACAGTACACGCGCATCCAAAACCGGGCCGCCCACCCGGACAGCCCGGCATCCAGACACCACTATCGTCTTGTCATAATCGTCACCCCTCTCCGGCGAGAGGGTCAAACTCGGCGCCGCAGACAAATGCGGCCGGGGAGAAAATGCCTGTTCCTCTATAGGGGCTCTCCGCCGATCCGGCCCATCGGAGTGACGCGGAATTCTCAAAAAAAAACAACCACGGGGCCGTCAGGTTGTGGACGCGGGAGGCGAGAAGCGTATCTCGGAAGCGACATCTCGGCCCGGGCCATCGCACCGCAGGCGCGCAGGCTGGCCGCGCCACCACGGCGATACAACTCCAGACGTGACGCCGCCACCATCCGTTGTCACTCGGCAAGTTTCGGTACGAGGTGCTGCCGCGCCGCGCCATCGATGGTCACTTCGTACACCAACGAAGCCTCCCGAGGCGGGAGCAGCCGGAGCTTCGCAGAACGCGGCAAGTCGGAGACAATCCACACCGCGGCGAAGACCATTCGCCGCCCCGGTGACCGGACCATCGCCATCGGGATTCGACCCGAGTCAGGCCGGTCGCTGGCCGGATAATCCAGCAGGATCACCTCCTGAACCCCGACCGAGCCCATGTGGAGTTGGAGCAGAACCTCTCCGCTCCCCCACCGGAGTTCGATCGGACCGGAAGGAACGAACGCCCGACCATTCCGGAGCCATCTCCACGCCCCCACTTTCGGCAGTTCGAACGGGCGGCACCGCTTCTTCAACTCCAGGTCAAGTTCATCCGGGGCCTGGGCCTCCTTGTCCATGGCGTGCACAATCCAGTCGATCTGCCGCTCGCGACCCCCGCAGTCGACCTGAAAAACGTCCAGCACGTGGTCCGCGGCCATGGCCACGGTCCGCATCTGCCGCACGCCCTCGTACAGAAGCCCCTCGTCGTCACATGCAGTAACCCTCTTCTCGTCCGGCAGATCGCGAAACTCCACCAGCCGGAGAAGCCGCCCGGTCCCGCGCTGGTCCTGACCGTCGATCATGACCGTGTTCTGGCTCAGCCCTCCACGGTTGAGCTGCCGCTGAATCTCGGAACTGAATGCGTGCGGCGTCGTGGAGATGCCCTCGACGTCCGGAATCAGCAGCCGCTTGCGGCCAAACAGCATCAGACCGAGCTTGTCCGCGTTGGAGTGCACACCAGAGCGGTCGTAGGTCAGGAACGCACAGCGAGCGCCCGAATCCCAGTAGGACGCGTCCTCGCTGGAACGAAGAAACGCGTAACCGTGCTCCGGCCGGAGCAGGCTGCGAATCGCCGGAGCTGGAACATCGGCCGGTAGCGCCGGGGCGAAGATCGCGTCGATCCCTCGCCTGTCGTTGTGCCGGAGCAGCCACGCGTGTTTCGGGTCGCCCCATGCAGCCCACGCCGCCTCGTACGAAGATACCTCCCACAGACGCACACGCCGCCCATACGCGTCGCCAATCGGCGGAATCAGACCGTCCGGCGCCAGGACGTCGAACATCGCGTCATAGGCCTGCTTCAACGTGCGCCCGTTCGCCCCGACGATCTCCAAAATCGAAGGCTTGAATCCCACTCGTCGCTGGCAATTCCCGAAGAGGATCATCGGATCCACGGCCGCAAACTGATAGGTGAGACTGCTCTCACACCATAGCCCGTTGTCCAGCAGACCTTCCTCCAGCAGCGGAACCATTCCCCGACGGCCGTGCAGGCAGAACTCGACCATCTCCGGCCGGCCATAAAACAGGCCCAGCAGTCCAAGTATGGCCTTGTGCCAGGCAAGATGGTTGTTCAGCCCACCCCCAATGCCGTGGTCGATCCAGTAGACGTCGTTCCGGGCAACGGCCCAGGCCAGACGGGCCATCATCGCGTCCAGCGCCGCACGCTGTCCGGACCCGAGGCGATCGAACAACACGTCATAGGCCTTCAGGGCATGAATCCCCCACCCGGCATAGTTCATGCCCACGTCGTAATGCTCTGCCCGAAAAGAGTACGGAGCCAGGTTCATGAGCATGGCAGTCGCCCGCTCGGCGTACCGCTCTTGGCCGGTCAGCAGCCACGCCGTGGCCAAAACCGCCGCCCCATGGGCGTAACTCGTGGGCTCGATGCACGTGTGAACGTAGACCTCGGGGTAGGTGGCCTCCCATGGCTTGGTGGCCGCCTCACCCCACCAGCCCTCGTCCAGCGGCTTGATCTCGGCCTCCAGCTTCGGGTCAGCCACGGCCAGGAACCGCCGGAGCACCTCGCGGCCACCGGCATCTTCCACCGCCCGGCGCTTCGCTCGCTCAACCTCGGCGGCGGTGAAGAAGAGTCTCGGGTGATCCCCGGGAGCGGCGTCGGCCTCCAGGCGGCCGATCTCGAAGGGCAGCCCCTGGATCGCTGGAACCGACTGGCCAAGAGCCAGACAAGCCCCAGAACCTCCCAACGCCAGCAGCAGACCACGGCACGCGGCGACAAACGGCAACCATCGCATGGCCGCAGTCTCCACCCTCCCTCGGGAACCTGTCAAGAGGCGAAGCAGCGATCGCAAGCCGCCGACCTCACCCCCCACGCCCACCCGCCCCGCCCAGCCGTCCCTCGCCGGGACACCCGACATGATATGAACAGGGAAGAAAACCACGCCCCACCCGCCTTCCCAACGGTTCCCCTAACGGTCGGCTTCGTTTCGCCAGAGGGTTGGGTTCGTTTCGCCAAATGACTGCTGGGACCCGTGGGGCACCCAAACCCCTCGCCTCACGTTAGCGACGGCAGCGGACGGAGGATGGTCTCGGGACACTCGACGGGCAGAACAACGGTGAAGCGGGAACCCTTGCCCAACTCGCTGTCCACTCGGATCGAGCCGCCAAGCATGTGCACGAGTTCCTTGCTGATCGCCAGACCGAGGCCGGAGCCGCCGTGCTCGCGAGTCACTGAGGAGTCGAGCTGGCGAAAACGTTCGAAAATCCGCTCCTGGTCCTCCGGGGCAATGCCCGGACCGGTGTCGGCCACCGACAGGCGAACCGACTTCACGCCGTCCTGGGGAGCTGCTTCCATCCGGATGGTGCCGCCCTCTGGAGTGTACTTGATGGCATTGCTGAGCAGGTTGTAGAGCACCTGGCGAACCTTGCCCGCGTCCGAGTTCATCATCGGCAGGCCTTCGTCGAGTTCGATCGCCAGGGTGAGCTGCTTCTTGTCGGCCAGCGGACGGGTGAAGTCGGCCAGGCCCTCGCAGATGTCCTGCAGGGCAAAACGCGAACGGTGCAGCTCGACCTTGCCGGCCTCGATCTTGGCCAGCTCCAGCAGGTCGTTGATCAGGTCGAGGAGCATCCGTCCGCTGACCAGAATATTGTGAGCGTAACGATGCAGCCGGCTGCGATCGACCTCGCCCTCACCCTGCGACGAGTCGCGAAGCAGGTCGGCGAACCCGATGATCGAGGCCAGCGGAGTGCGCAGCTCGTGACTGACCACCGCCAGGAACTCGCTCTTCAGCCGGTTGGACTCGTACAGGGCCACGTTGGTCTCGGCCAGCTCGCCCAGCCGGGTATCCAGCGAGCGGTTGATCGTCTCGAGCTCGACCCGGGCTCGCTCGAGCTGGCTGAGCATCTCGTTGAACGCCTCGCCGAGGTTCTCAAACTCGTCGCCGGTGTTGATCACCGCCCGGGCGTTGAGATTGCCGCCGGCAATGTCCTCGGCCAACACGGTCAGATCGCGCACCGGAGCAAGGATGAACTTCTGAACGATCAGATAAAACACCAGAATCGCCAGGAAGCCGGCGATGAAGCCCGCCAGGATGATCACCACCCGGATCCACATCAGGGCGGCGTCCGAACGTGCGGATTCGAGGTTCATCTCCACCAGGCCCAGCAACGGGCGGCGGCCGGAACCGGTGTCCTCGCCACGGACCGCCAGGATCACCCGGTAGGTGGTCGACCCGCCCGGCCGACGCTCAGGCTGCTGCATCTCCTGCAGAGCCTCTTCCTTGGTCATCGCCTCCACGCAGCGGCGGCGGAAGTCGTCCAACACCAGCCCGGTCGGCTGAAGCGTCCGGATGACCTCGCGCCCCGCGGCCACGAGACTCAATACGCCCCGCTGCTGCCACTCGTCCGGAATGAACCTCCATCCACCCACGGCAAGCGCGACACCGGGCGGGGGCCGCACATGACGGCGAACAGCCTTGACCGGGGGATCCATGACCCGGGCAATGCCGGCCAGCGGAGCCAGAAAGGACTCCACGCTCACCGGACCCGGCAAGGCCGGCGGCAACTGAAGCAACACCGGCTTCTGGGCGGGCAGGTTCAGCGACTTGGTGTTGTCGTCCCACCATTGATTGATCCGGGTCTGCTGCTGGTTCCAGTTCGTGCTCGTCGGGTCGAGAAGAGCCCGGCCCAGGACGGCCAGATGCCGGGCCCGCTGAATGTTGCGGTCGTGCACGAATGTGGCCAGCGAGTACCAGGGCACGAACAGGGCCGAACCAATGATCAGGGCCACGGCCATGCCGAACAGGAGACGGCACTTGGCGGCCAGTGATAGCGAGAGCATCCCGGGTCGAGCCATGGAAGGGAATTGTACCGGCCACCATGAGATGCGTCATCGGGAAAGCAGAAACAAGTGCGGAGCTCAGCCAAAGAGCCCGACCCCGCGAGTGAGCAGGAAAGGGGGTGATGAGTCCTGACCACGCGCCGAAAAGAGCACGAACGGGCAAACCAGGCCCACCCGTGATTCGAGACTCATCACTCGCCGTCGACGACTCGCCGGCGGCCGCCGCTTACAGTAGACTGCCCGGCCTATGGTGACGCGGCGAACGGTGGCGGCATGGACGACATTCCTGACCGTGACGGCGGTGCTCGGGGGCACACTGGCCTACGCGGCATACTACCGCAGCGACCGGTACCGCCGGAGCGTGGAGACGGATCTGACCGACTTCTTCGGAATGCCCTTCGAGGTGGGCGGAATCCAGGCCCACAGCTTCACCGCTCGGCGACTCATGAACGTCCATGTCTGGCTGCCGGAGCGACGGGCCAGGATCTTCAGCGCGCCGCTCATCCTCTGGGACAAACGCGATCCCGAAGCCCAGGGCGGGGCAGGCATCCACGTCCACGATGCCGCCTGGTCGATCGGATCGGAAGACTGGCGATCGGAGGACTATATGCAGGTTCTTCGAGCCAGCCTGGCCCACGACTTCAATCAGCTCAACCTCCGCCAGGTACGGTTTCACAGCGCCCGGATCGACTGGCCGCGGCGGGATTTCCACCTGGCCGCCGAGGGCGTGAACGGCCGGGTCACGTTCGCGACCGACGGCAAGGGCCTGGCGGAGCTCAGCTGCACCTCACTCAACGGCCAGCCGGTTTCGGACCCGATCCGGATCCGGGCCCGGATCGACCCCGAGGCCGAGGAGTTTCTGCCGGAGGTCACGCTGCACGTGCCGCACGTGCCCCTGACCGGACTGGGACTCGCCGGACTGGTGGCATCCCCCGTGACCCAAGGCTCATTCAGCGGCAGAATGACCGTGCGGAAGGCGTCGGCTGGCGACGAAGTCCAGCTCGTCGGCGCGGTCGACGACGTCCGGCTGGAGGAGTTCACGCCCCGGCTGCCGGGCGGAGCCGTCCCGGCGGTGGTCACCCTGGACATCCGGGACGCCCTGATCCGCGACCGGCAGCTGCTACGACTCGAGTTCACCGGGCAGATACGGAAACTGGGAATCGAGCAGCTGCTCTCTCGCTGGTCAATACCACCCATAGGGGGCGAAGGGGGCCTCAACGTCTACCGCGGACTGATCACCGACGCCGGCATCGAGGACCTGCGGCTCGACGGACAGTGGGACGGGGCCTCCCTGGACAAGCTGGTCACCGCGACCTTGGGACGCGGCGGCCTGAACGGAACCCTGAACGTACGCATCAACTCGCTGATCATCGCGAAGAACGAGATCGTCACCGCCGACGTGGACGTGACCGCTCGGCCGCCCACGAACGGCAAGGGCACCCTGAGCAAGGTGTTCCTGACTTTCCTGATGGAGAAATTCCTCAACAAGGCCATCCCCCAGGCCGCCCTGGCATTGCTCCCGGAGGAGGTCGAGTACAGCCGCATGGGCGCCAAAGTGCTGGTCGACCGCCGGCGAGTACGAATCCTCGGAACCCAGGCGGCCACCGGGCAATCCCTGCTGACCATCCCTCTGGCCGGACACGATCTCCCCGCCCTACCCCTGGATGTGAGCCTGGAACTGGGCCCGCTCACCGAAAACGTGTGGCCGAACCTCAAGGTCCTGGCGGAACGTGCCAAAGAGCGAATAAAGCACCCTAATACTCAGAAAGGAGGTATAAAGTAGCTAAGGGCGATCTCCCCATCGCGAGCCAGGACCCGGGACAGCGGCGGCCCCGAGGCCCCAGGCCCGACCCCCGACGGGCTGACGGGTCCTGCCTCCCGGACCCGCGCTTCCCCTCGCTCCGGGCTGACTCCCCGCGGCTACTGAACCGGGGGAGTGAGGGCGAACTCCCAGAGGGTCGGACCTTCCGTGGCCTCGGTGATGTTCAGCCGCACGTAGCGGGCAGTCACCGGCGCGAACTTGAGCCGGCAGCGACGACCGATCGTCGTCCCGGTCGCGAACGTCCGCCAGCTGTCGCCATCCTTGTACTGGAGTTCGAACGCCCGAACACGCTCGTAGGCCTCGCGCAGCGTCGCCCGGTCAAAGGTCTTGGCCTCGCCCAGATCCACCTCCAACCAGGCGGAGCGGGTGCCCGCATCCGTCGCCCAACGCGTGGCGTCGTTCTCGTCCACGGCCTTGTCCGGCCCGTGCGCGTCGCTGTTCTGAAAGACGTTCGATGCGGTGGCCTTCTTGCCGGTGGTCAGCGAAACGCCGCCCGTCGCCACCGGGGGAATGTCCATCGCCGGACAGTCCAGCTCGAGCACCACGATGGTGTCCGGATCTCTGCGATCGGGGGCCGGTACGCCGACGGTGATGCCCTTCTCGCCTTGCCTGACCGTGACCGTGCCGCCGCCGAGCAGGGAACTGGCCACAATCCTGGCCTTGATGGCCGGCAGGGCCAGCAGGTCCTCGCCGTCCGGCCACTCGAGCACGTGAAGGTAGACCTTCTTGCCCCGATGGGTGCTCGCCCCCCAGAGGCCGGGCATGAACGGCCCGCCCCGCGTGGCGTAGAGGGCCTCCCCCGCGACCTTGAGCCATTGGCCCATGCCGCGCAGCACGTCCACCTGCCGCGGCTCGATCTCTCCCGAGGGCATCGGCCCGACGTTGAGCAGCAGGTTGCCATCGCCGCCGGCACAACGGACCAGGGTGTGCACGCATTCCTTGAGCGATTTGAGGTTGTCGTTGGGCTTCCATGCCCACTGCTGGCATATGGTGATGCAAGACTCCCAAGGCCTCTTGATGTCGAACCGGCCGATGGTCTGCTCGGGCGTGCCGAAGTCGCCCGGCAGACCCGCCCGGTTGTTGAGCAGGATGTGCGGCTGGAGCGTGCGGATCATCTTGAAGAGGTTTTCGGAGTCCCAGTCCTTGGCCGTGCCGCCCAGCCCGTCGAACCAGATGATGTCCACCCGGCCGTAGTGGCTGCACAGCTCGCGGAGCTGACCATGAAGATACGCGATGTACTTGGCGTGCTCGGCCGTACGGTAGTCCGGGTGATGCCAATCCGGCGGCGAGTAGTAGAAGCCGAGGCGCATCCCGGCCTGGTGACAGGCCCTGGCCAACTCGGCGACAATGTCGCGGCGGAACGGCGATTCCGGGCTGGTGATCTTGTAGTCGGTGAGCTTGGAGTCGAAGTTGGTGAAGCCGTCGTGGTGCTTGGTGGTAAAGACCAGGTACCTCATGCCCGCGTCCTGGGCGATGCGCACCCACTCGTCGGCGTTGAACCTGACCGGGTTGAACTTCTTGTAGAGGTTGTCATAGACCTCGAGCGGAACCTCGCCCTTGCCGCCGGTCCCGCGTCGCTCGCCGCCGCGCGACCAGCCGATCTCGGTGCCCTGCAGGCTCACCGGCCCCCAGTGCACGAACAGGCCGAACCGCGCCTCGCGCCACCATTGCATGTCCTGAGGACTGGCCCGCAAGTACTCCTTGACCTCTTGGATCGCGACCGGCGGGGCGTCCTCGCCCGCCAACCTGCCGGTGCCGACCATCAGTAACAACGCCGCCGAGACGATGCTCATCTTGCTCATCCGCCATGACTCCTTATAGAGTTATTCAGGGTTCATTGGATAACCGGATGTTGTCCAGGTAGCTCGCCGCCTTCTCCCTGCCGTTGCTCACGAAGCCAAGCCATTCAAGCCGTTCGAAGCCGGGGCTGCCGTGGGCCAGGCCGGCGAACCGCCTCGGTTGCTGATCCGGCAGCGTCACGCTCAACGCCCACTTCCCGTCGGCCTTCGGGCCAAGGCCCGCGGCCATCTCGACGTGGACCCACCGGCCGATCGGCCATTCGACAAGGGCTTTGCCTCCGACATGCAGCTGACCCTCCCGGATAGACAGGGTCGGCCCGACACGGTATGGGCTGGCCGCGTCCCGCCACTCGATGTAGACGACCGCTCCGGGATCGGTCCGGAGATCGCAGCTCATGCGCGTCACGCCTGCCGTGTGGCTCGGAGCATAGTGGAAATGCGGCGAGAAGTCGTGCTCCAGACCCGGGGCGTCAGTGATCTTCAGGCTTCGCTTGCCCCCCCGAGCGGCCTCCTCGGTCACGCCGATCGAGTCCCCCTTGTTCTCGGTGTGAACCGTGGCCAGCGGCACCGGCAAGCCGACCAACAGGTCCTCGAAATCCTCGTCGATCGACAAGGGCGGCAGCGGCGGCGGATCGGCCGCCCGTTCCACCTCGGGATAGCTGATCGCTTTCGCCTTCCGGACCCAGGCCGCGTCGCCATAGACACCCGCCCTGCCGTAGTCGAACGGCTTGAAGCCGATCTTGGCCGCCGGCGATCCGTCCCGGAGCCGGAAGTCGCGGCGCCCGGCATCAACGAACAGCGGATCGGCCACGACCGAGCCCGCCTCCTGGCCCGTCGCCTGCCACTGCTCCAGCGTCTTGCCGGCGAAGGTCACCGGCTTGCCCGACGCGTCCCAGTAGAGGTTGCGCTCGGTCTTGACGTTGGCATCATTCCACTTGCCGCTCAACAGCTCGCTGGTGTCCCAGTACACGATATTGCCGACCAGGGTGAAGGACAGATGCTCCTCGACGCGCGATCGCTGAATCTGCCCGTCCTTGCTAAAGGCCAGGATGTTGTTGCGGATCACGTTCTCCCTGCCGTAATGCTGATGGTAACAGCCGGTGTTCACGTTGTAGACCAGGTTGTTCTCGAGGACGATCCCGGTGCTGCCCTCATCGTTGTAGAGGCCCCAGCCGCCCCGACCATACCGGTCGTAGGAGTCAACGTCGTGGATGACGTTGTTGCTGACCGTGGTCCCGGGCGAGATGCCCAGCGTATAGACCCCGCCCATGTCGCTGAGGACTCCCCACCCGATGTGGTGGATGTGGTTGAAGTCGATGGTGTTATGGTGGGCCAGGCTCTGGCCGTAGCCCCAGGTCCAGCCGGCGGAGACACCGGTGTAGCGCAGGCCGCTGATGTCGTTGTGGGTCACCTGGTTGTAGGGGCTCTGGCCAATCCATACACCGACCGCGCCCATGAAGATGTGGCCGGCCGATCGGATGATGTTGTTGTCCACCACGATGTGGTCGGTGCGCAGCGGTCCTTCTGGATGAATTGTCGCCTCACCGATCCGCACGCCGCCCGCCCCGAGGTCGTACAGCTCGTTCCGCACGATCCGGCAGTGGGAACATCCCTGCCGCATCCAGATGCCGTACAGGCCGACGTGCTCGATGGTGCAGTCCTCGATCGCGACCCCGCGGGCGTGATCGGCGGTGACCACGCCGGCGATGGCGGCAGCGGCCTGGGAATCGCTGTGGCCCTGCGGTTCGAGGACGAAGCGGGCGTGGCGGAAGGTCAGGCCCCTGAAGTGCACGTGCTCGACCTTGCTGTCGGGCTTGCCGCGGATAAGGAGGAACTGATCAGCCAGCGGGGCCACGACCGCGACCTTAGCCGGGTCCTCGCCGGGCAGCGGCCTGTAAGACAGCGTGCCGTCGCGATCGAGGAACCACTCGCCAGGCTCGTCCAGAGCCTCCCTAAAGTTCTCGAGGTGATACCGCTGGTGCGGCCCGAGCCACTGAAAGGCCCAGCGGGCCGGGCCGGTCGTCATCACCGTGTTCTTCTTCGCGTGGACGGCCGCCAGCCTCAGATGGGATACCTCCCACGAATGATAGGCGACCAGGTCAACATCCCGCAGCTGTTCGTCATTCTTCCCAACGAGGGCCCGGATGTCCTCGGGGCGGGCCACGAATGCCCGCCGGCCCAGGTCGGCCGGCTGACCGGTGAGCGGATCGATACCCTTGTCCACTCGCCACACGGTGTAGTAGTAGCCCTCGTTCGGTGATCGCGCCCGGGTCGCCCGCCGGCCGTCGACGAAGAGTTGCTCGAAGTAGAATGTCCCTTCCCTGACACCCGGGACTTGGACCGTCCAGACACCGTCAGAACCGACGGTGAAGCCGGTGATTCGCCGTCCGCCGTCGAATACCGGCCGGGCCCCCTTCTGGGCTGCGTAGACTATCGGCGCCGCTTCCGTACCCCCGTCACCGGCCTCGAGCAGAAGTGCGTCGGTCATCGGATAGGTTCCCTCGGCCACCAGCACTTGAACGGGCCCGGCCGGGGCACCCTTCTCCTTGAGCTTGCGGATTGCGTCTCGGGCGCCCTGAAGTGAGGCCAGCGGCCCGTCGGTCTTGCCGGGATTGGGGTCCGCGGATGCGCCCGACCAGGCGTCGTTGCCGACCGGCGAGACGTAGAGCGTGATCGCGGAGGAGGAGACGCCTGCGGCCAGAAGCACCACTCCTGCCATCGCGATCGAGAGGGATCTGGAATACACCATGACGTGTGTTCTCCCTGCTGAAGCAAGTTCGCCCACCGACCGAGGCATTCGGGGACTGCCGATCAGGGCCGCCCGTCGGGATCATATCTCCCCCCCGGAGACAGAGCCAGTGCGATTCAAGGTGGAATGGTGCCGGCGGGCTGGCCCAATCACCACCCGGACGGTTACCATGGTCCGAACCGCTTCGCGGAATGACCGACGATGCTGCAGATGGCCGGAGGAATCGACGATGACACGCGAACAAGCCTGGGTGCTGCTGAACGAGTACACCAAGTCCGAGTCACTGATCAAGCACGCCTTGGCGGTCGAGGCGGCCATGGGATACTACGCCGGGCTGCTCGGTGAGGACGTAGACACCTGGCGGGTCGTCGGGCTGATCCATGACTTTGACTATGAGCGATGGCCCCAGCAGCCGGAGCACACCCGCGAGGGCGCCAAGATCCTGCGGGCAATGGGGGTGAGCGAGGAGGTCGTCGGAGCCGTTCTCGCTCATGCGGAGAGTAATCGCGCCGAGTACCCGCTCGATCGCCCGATTCGCAAGGCTCTGTCGGCGGTGGATGAACTGTGCGGCTTCATCACCGCGGTGGCCTACGTCCGCCCGGAGAGACTGGCCGGCATGACACCCAAAAGCGTGCGCAAGAAGATGAAGACCCCCGCGTTCGCGGCGGCGGTGAGCCGCGAGGACATCAGCCGGGGCGCGGAACTCATGAACCTCGATCTCGACCAGCACATCGCCAACGTGATCGCGGCCATGCAGGGGGCGGCCGGTGAGTTGGGGATGGGCGCGGGTGTTGCGTAGGACTTCTATTACCCTCGTGCCGGTATCTCGGGATCGCTATCCCGACGCGGTAGAGTTCCGGGCGAGGGGACGCCTGCTCCGGGCGAACCGCCTGACGAGGTCGCCGGGACGCCTGCACTCCGGGCCTGATTCTCGGCCAGGTCGGCATGGTCGCCGCTGAACCCAGGCGTGCTGCGGTCGGCACGCGTTTCCGGGCCGCAGGGCGCGCCGCATTCCGGGCAGCGGCCAAACTGGTAGGAAGCTCGCAGGTCGTAGCCGCACTTGCGGCAATGGCCCTTGGGGTAATCCTTGCCGACCCACCACCATTGGATGAGGTGCACGACCAGCATATAGGCGCCCAGGGTGATGTGCAGGAGAGTCCCCTGCACCAGGGTGATGAGCAGGGTCACGAAGAAACCGCGGCCGCCGCCTATCCCAGGGCTCCTTGGGTTCATCACTTCCTCAACCAGACTGACGCTCACGATTCCTGGAAGCAGATCCAGGGCCATTCCCAATGGGACTATGGCGGACACCACCACCCGAGTGAAGTAGCCGATACGAAAGGTGCGGTCTATCAGCCGGGAGGTCCGCCAGCGGGCCACGGCCGAGGTACCGCTCACCATGGTGTAAATGGCGACAAACAGCGCGACCCCGACGACCATGCCGGGGATACTGAAGTCGGACCGCGCCCAGACGAAGCTGGGAATCGCAGTGATTCCGCAGATCATCGTCCATAGCGCTGCCCGAGCGAGGATACTCCGCAGGGAGTTGTCGACCTGGAACGAGTCGTTATCCATTGGGCCACGCCTTTCTCGCTTCTCCGGAACGTCGCCAATGCCCCCGCTGATTCCAGCCATCGTAGCCGCGAACAGGTCGGGTGGACAATCCGTCGCCCGATGGTATGGTAATGGGGCGGAATCGCGAGAATTGACGATCTTTCGCTGGAGGTAGAGGACATGATCAAGTGCATCAGCTACTGGGCGAACAAAGACGGTCTAGCCGGTACGCATCCGATCGACGATGCCTTGGCCTGTGCCAAGAAGGCCGGATTCGCGGGCATGGAGTTGTGCGTGGGAACCGACGGCGTGCTGACGCCGGGTACCTCGCAGGCCGCGTGCACGGCGATCCGCAAGCAGATCGACGCCGTCGGGCTGGTGGTCGAGACGCTGGCCAGCGGGATGAGCTGGGGCTTCAACCCGGCCAGCGACGACGCCGGGATTCGCAAGAAGGCCGTCGCCCTGCACGCCGATGCCCTGCAGCGGGCCGCGTGGCTGGGATGCAAGGCCATGCTGTTCGTGCCCGGCGTGGTCAAGAGCCCGCTCAGCCCGGACCTGATCCGCTACGATGTGGCCGTTCAGCGGGCCCGGGAAGCGGTGAAGCAGTTGCTCGACACTGCAGAGAAGGTCAGCGTGGACTTGTGCGTCGAGAACGTGTGGAACGGTCTGTTCTATTCGCCACTGGAGTTCCGCGATTTCGTGGATTCGTTTAGCAGCAAGCGGCTGGGCATCTACCTCGACGTCGGCAACCTGCTCGGCTATCAGCAGCATCCGCCACACTGGATTGAATTGCTTGGCCAGCGAATCCGCCGGGTGCACGTCAAGGACTTCCAGGACGCGTTCGGATTCCTGGGTGCGTACTCCTTTTGCGCCCTGGGTGGCGGGCAGGTGCCATGGCCGGCGGTAATGGCCGCCCTGCGGGCCGTGGGCTACAACAGCACGTTGGTGGCGGAGATGATGCCGTGGGATCCATCGCTGCTGGCTCGCACCAGTGCTGCGATGGACGTGATCATGGCCATGTAGTGGTCACCGGGCTTCAGCCGGCGACTTGATCCAATCGAGGTTGAACCGGGCGTAGGCGATTCGGCTGTAGGGGTTCTTCTCGCCGCGCTCATACAGGCATCCGACGGTTCCGTCGGGGAATGCGGCCAGGGCCGAGTAGGCGGCGGGCCCCGACCAGAGCTCCTTGGAGGCAGCCCAGGTTTCGCCCCCGTCGTTGCTGAGTCGGACAGTGAGCTTCTCGCGTTTGGTGCTGGCCGGATTGGCGAAGATCAGGGTATTGGCGGCCGCGCCCGCACCGGTGTGCCGCACCAGGCTGGCCTGGCAGATCGGCTCAATCAAGGTCGGATCGTACCGGAAGTCAGCCCAGTTGAGGCCGCCGTCGCGGCTGATGGCGATCGCACGCTGATAGGTTTCGCCGACGCCCCTGCGGCAGTTGCGCATGTTGAGCATGAGTGAACCGTCGACTCGTTCGACGACCTGGCATTCGTTGACCCTCCGATCGACGATGCCGCCGATCTTCCAGGTTGCGCCGTGATCGTCGCTGTAGATGACATGGGAGCGGGAGTTGTCTCTGGCCCCAGCCGGCGTGTGATCACAGGGGATGACCATCCGGCCGCTCTTGAGTTGGATTCCGCACCCGGGTCCGGTGGCGTACCAGGTCCACTCGGGCCTCTTGGTGGTCGCGGTGATATCCTCTGGTTTCGTCCAGGTCACGCCGTCGTCGGTGCTGTGGCTGAGCCAGACGCGGCGTGTTCCCTTGCTTCGTCGAGTCGTGATCTGCGACTCCTTGTCCTCACCGAGGTTGTGGGTCAGGAGCAGCCAGATGGTCCCGGTGCTCTGATCGACTACCGGGCAGGGGTTCCCGACGGTGTTGGCCCCGTCATCGGCTACCACCTGCAGGTCGCTCCACTTCTTGCCCTGATCGGTACTCCGCTTGAGGACCACGTCGATGTCGCCATGATCGGCGCTGCTGTTCTTGCGTCCTTCGCAGAACGCCAGGAGTGTTCCTTTCTTCGTCACCAGCAGCGAGGGGATGCGGAACGTATCGTAGTCTTCGCGGCCGGAGACGAACGGATCGCTCTGCTGAAGCAGTCCCTTCGCGGAATGAACTGACTTCTTGGACGAGTCGCCGGAACACCCTGGGAACAGGGCTGGCAGGGTGAGGGCAACGAGGGCGGCACCAAGCGATGGGCGGGTTCTCATGATAAGCGACTCCTTGCCTTGGGCTCCAATACCGCCATTGTCGCGTGGAAGCGGATCGAGCACAAGCCCTGGGCGTTCGAATCGAACCACGGCCTGCGGCCGATCCGGGGCATAATTGCCTTTCACGTCAATGAGGTTGACTTTTAAATCAAATACCGCTAGACTGCACTCGTTGGCTGAGCCGGCTGCGATGCATGCTCGGCCAGACGCACGGAAAGGAAGGACATGGGGCACGTGCAGCGGAAGAGTGTGCATTACGCGGTTGTGGAGTTGGACGGCATATCCTACGCCATCCTTCGCGAGAGCCTGCTGCGAGAGTTGTGTCGCCAGGCGAGGGTCGTTGCCGCAGGGACGTCCGGTCGCCGGGGGCGACCGTCGCGGGAAGAGGCCGAGATGGGGCCGCTGGACGCCCGGGTGGTGGCCGGCCGCATCATCGAGCGTCGCAAGCGGGCCGGGCTGACCCAAGCGTCGCTGGCCCGCCAGGCGGGCATCCGGATTGAGACGCTGAACCGCATCGAGCGAGGCAAAACCACGCCCGACTTCTCCACGATCCGGAAGTTGATGAAAGCCGTCAAGGCCGCCGAGGCACGCGTCGACGCGTGACGACCGTGGCCAGGTGCACCACGAGGAGTGAAACGATGCCAGAGACCATGAGTCGTAACGAGATTCTCGAAAGGGTGTGCGTGCTGGCCGCGGCACAGGCGGGAATGACTCGGGCCGAGGTGACTGCCGAGTGTCACCTGTTCAATGACCTGAACTTCGACAGCCTGGACAAGGTGGATTTCGTCATGGCGGTCGAAGATGAGTTCGACGTGACGGTCCCGGATGAGCAGGCCGACCAGGTGAAGACGATCGGCCAGGCGGTGGACCTGCTCGTGCCGATGGTTCAGAGTGCCCCTGCGGGGACGTGCTGAAACTCGTTCGTGGCAGGGACATGCGCGGGGTTCGGCGGTCAAGGCTCGCAGACTCAGACGCCCATGGCGGCCCGCTTCTCGGCGATGGCCGCAAGATGAAGCGCCAGATGCCTAACGGCGTGCTGGAGCAACTGCCACAGGGTCATCAGTCCGACCTCGCTGTGAACCGCGGTTCGCTCCCACACGTGCGGCGGCTGGAGCTTGAGGATGCGGACCATCTGAGCACGGGTGAGCCTGATGAGGTCGAGTTCCTCGCGGACGTCGCGTTCCTGATACTTGATCGGCACGGGGTAGATGGAGCCAGCCGCCCCCAGCAACAACGGACGATCCATGGCCATCGTCCGCTTGATCCGGTCGGCGAAGAGTTGTTCCGTATCGCTGATGTGGCAGAGCGCCTCCAGGGTGCTCCACTTGCCCGCCACCGGCCGGGTCCGCAACTGTTCGCCGGTCAAACCGGCGACGGCACTCTCGCAAGCGGCCGGGCCGGCGGCGTAGGCAGCCAGAAGATCGGAGATGCTCATGGATTCCAGGGTCTGAGTCATGGATACGACCTCAATAGACCGCCTGAAGGAGCGGTCAGCGATCCCCGGCGGGCGGTCAGCGATCAGATCAGCAAGACCGAGCGAAACCTCTCTGTACCTCCTGATGCCGCTTGTGTGCCCGCTGACGACTCCTCTACGCCAGCGTTCCGAGTTCCATCTCGTGCAGGGCACGCCCGGCGGGGACCATGGGGTACACGTTTTCCTCCGGCTCGACCTCGACGCAGAGTACGACCGGGCCATTGTGCTTAAGCATTTCGGAGATGGCGTCGTCGACCTCGGTCGGAGCGCTGATTTTCATGCCCTTGGCCCCGAAGCCCTCGGCCACCTTGGCGAAGTCGGGACACGGATGGTGTACGCCCGCGTAGCGCTTCTGCCAGAACAGCTCCTGCCACTGACGCACCATGCCGAGGTAGCCGTTATCCAGCACGACGAACTTGGCCGGCTGGCCGTATTGAACGGCGGTAATGACCTCGACCATGGTCATGGAGAAGCTGCCGTCGCCGTCGATGTCGATGACCGTGGTTCCGGGGTTGCCGAACTGAGCGCCGATGGCGGCCGGGCAGCCGAATCCCATCGTGCCGAGGCCTCCGGAAGTCAGGCTCTGGCGCGGGCGTTTCCAGCCGTAATACTGGGCGGCCCACATTTGGTGCTGGCCGACGCCGGTTGCGATGATGGCCTCGTGACGGGTCTGACGGCCGAGGGCCTCGACGACTCTCTGCGGCTTGATGTTCCCGGAGCCATTCTCGTAGCGAAAGGGGTGTTTCTGCTTCCAATCGATCAGTTGGCTGAGCCACTCAGTTCGTTCCCGGGTCTCGATCAAGGGCAGCAGCCTTGCGAGGATGTTCTTCGCGTCGCCCACGACCGGGATATCGACGGTGACGCTCTTGGAGATGCTGGTCGGGTCGATGTCGATGTGGATGATCTTGGCGTGGGGGGCGAAGTGTTCGAGTTTCCCGGTCACCCGATCGTCGAAGCGGGCTCCGATCGAAATCAGGCAGTCGCTGGCCTGGACGGCGAAGTTGGCCGCGGCCGCCCCGTGCATGCCGAGCATCTGCAGGGAAAGCGGGTGGCTCTCGTCCACGGCTCCCAGGGCCAGGAGGGTGGTAGTCACGGGGATGCGTCCGCGATCGACCAGGGCCCGGAGCAGTTCGCTCGCTCCGGAGGCGACCACTCCGCCGCCGACGTAGAGTACGGGCCGGGCGGCGGCGTTGATGGCCTGGGCGGCTCGCTGGATCTGGCGGGCATCGCCTTCGATCCGTGGCCGGTAGCCGGGCAGCTGCATTTGGCGAGAGGGCTCGCCGTTGCTGGCGGCCAGGGTGGCATCCACGCAGATATCGACCAGCACGGGCCCGGGGCGTCCGGTGCGGGCGATGTGGAACGCCTCTCGAATCGAGCGGGCCAGATCTTCCACGCGGGAAACGATGCAGTTGTGCTTGGTGATGGGCCGGGTGATGCCGGTCACATCGGCTTCCTGGAAGGCGTCGTTCCCGATGAGGTCGCTGCGCACCTGGCCGGTGAGGGCGACGACCGGTGAGGAGTCCATATGGGCGGTGGCCAGACCGGTGACGAGGTTGGTCGCCCCCGGTCCGCTGGTTGCGATGCAGACGCCGACGCGACCGGTGCTGCGGGCGTAGCCGTCGGCCATGTGTGCCGCACCCTGCTCATGACGGGTCTGGACGTACTTGATCGGCGACTCATAGAGTACGTCGAAGATCGGGATGACGGCCGCACCCGGATAGCCGAACAGGACTTCGACCCCTTCCTCCAGGAGCATCTGGTGGAAGATCTCCGCCCCTTTCAGGCCAGCCAAGCTTCGAGGTTCCGCCGGCTTAGCCATCGTCGTTTCCGCTTCACTCATATTGATTGGTTCTCCCTCGCTGTTCATGATGGTCCTTCGCTCGCCGAGGCGCGGCCACGAGGGCCGTTCCGAAAGCTCCGAAGGGGGATTTCCGGGGCACCGAGCGGTTTCTCGGGCTGGGCGTGCATGGCCTCAGCCTCAGGCCCGGATCCGGGGCCTGGGTTGACCATTCTCGCGCACGCGACGCCCGTCCGGCTAGTCTCTCTGGCGGCATGTCGTAGGTGTTGGTTACGGGCCGCTGGAGCTTCAGCCTCTGCCCAGCGGCCTAACGAACGACGAGCACGAGCGACGGAACGAGGCTCTTCCACCCTTCGGAGGCCTTGTCGACGGACTGCAGGATACCCGGTCGTGTGTTGTCCATGCTGGGCACACGGTACCGGCCAGGCGAACATCCGTCAAGCTGGAGGTCTGGGGCGAAGGCGCGGGGGGGAGTCCGGGGGTGTTGACCAGTCATCGGCCTGCATGTACCAGTCGGCAATTCGTGACTCGTCCCCGAGTTGACCGCGAAGGCGAAGGGAGCTGGAAGTGCGACCGGGAGGTCGAGTGGCCATGTCTTGCGGGGCTTCGAGAGCGGGTGGTCACGTCGTCGGGGCTGTCGACCTAGCCTGGCGACACAGCCCGATCAGTTTCTTGACCCGCTCCTCGAGCACGTGCAGTGCCGCGCCGGTGTTGGCGCTCTCCTCCAGCTCTGCAGCCGCCTGAGTGATCGGATTGAAGCCGTAGCTGCCGGCCACGCCCTTGAGCTTGTGGGCAAGCGAAGCCAGGGTCATGACGTCGTGCCCGGCGAGGGCGTCTTCGATTTCGGTGACTCTTTGCGGCAACCGGTCGAGGCATCGCTCGGTCAGGTCGGCCAAGTCGAACGAACTCAGATCTTCGGGGGATGGGACCTGTGATCCGACGGTGGTTGGCTGCCCGATCGCGCCGGCAGCCGACCGGTTGGAGGAGGATTGGGCGACCGGTGGGCCATCGACCTCACCCGCGACGCCATCGGCCTTTGGCTGGGCAGTCCACTCCGGGTTCTGCGAGTGCTTCAGGATCGTTGCGAACAGCTGGCGGCGGTTGACCGGCTTGGTGGCGTGATCGTCGCATCCGGCCGTGCGACACTTGTCCAGGTCGGATCCCATGGCATGAGCGGTCCAGGCGATGATCTGCCCCTGGTAACCTCTCTTGCGGAGCAGGCGGGTGGCTTCGTAGCCGTCCATGACCGGCATCTGCATGTCCATGAGAATCACATCGTAGCCACGCCGACCGGTGGTCCGCTCCTCCCCGACACGACCGTCGCCTCTTTGGCGATATCGTCGGTTAACGAGATACCCAGGATCGCCGCGGTGTCGGAGTTCACCATCTTGGTGTCCATGTAGAGGACCTCCAGAGCGAGTCTGGTCCCTTGCATGGCCGCCTTCACGCCCTGAGTGACGCTGTCCACCCACGGGTATTCCGGATGACAACTATGGACCAGCAACACGCGTCGCCCATCGATATTCTCTTGGCCGGCGGTCGGCTTGGCCGGTTGATTTGTGGCCGCCTCGGCGGCGTCAGCGGTCCTGGGCTTGGTGGGCAGTTCGTCGCGACATCCTGCGGCCAGTGAAGTGGCCAACAGGACGGCGGAACACATGGCAGGGATCAAAACTCGGCCGGTTCCCCGGGCTGGCCGGGCGTGGCCCCTTCCCGCGTCAACGGTCGTCGCGGCATTCATGACAGTGGCTTTCTGTTTGGTCGTCCCGGAGGCCGGCCCGCCTGCCCGTCCCACGTAGGCGTTTTCTGGCCATGGACCCCACCCGGCCTCGCCCCGAGGATCGTGTGGCCTGCGTCCACCGACCTCGCGGCCATCCCGCCCGCGGCGATGCTCGCAAGGGACTCGTGGCCGCAACCTGGCGGCAGGTCACACACAATTACAGGCCAGACCCTGGGTTATTGGGTCATCGTCCCATTCTGGATATCACTTCGCCTCGGCTCGACCGAAAGAGCGAGCGTGCCCGGACCCATGGCATCCGCCCGAGCCGGCCGTGGAGTTCCGAGGTCGGGGCCAGGTTATTATCGGAAGGTCATGACCGGACCGGCTCCAGCCGACCCGGAAGGAGGGCGGATGGCGAGGAGCAGAAGTCGGCCTGGCCGCTCTTGTGTGCCGCTCCTGAAGGCGGGTATCCTCTGGCTCGGCGGTCGGGGGCGGGCACGCTGGATCCGCCCCTTTCCCGGCCGCACCCGGAAGCCAAGGACCGTGGACGCTCTGCGTATCGAGAAGCTGGTTGTTCCCCGATCCCGGCGCCGGGCGTTTGGCGAGCGGATCTGGCGCGAATGGTGCTTTGTCCGGACGCTGGGACGGCAGTGTCGCTGGCGGCTGCTGGCGATCGTATTCATCCTGCTGGGCGGCGGGCTATTGTTCCAGCGACTTGAGCCGGGCAAGGGTCTGTCACTCCCCGCGGCCACGTTCTACACCTGGAGCCTGGTCTTCGGCCAGGTTCCGGAGGAGTTCCCCCAATCGCGCATTCTGCAGGCGGTGTTCTTCGTCGTGGCGATCCTCGGCCTGACCGTGATTCTCGAAGGAATCGTCGATCTGGCCCTCATGGTGAGGGACCGCACGACGATCGGCGATTTCTGCGAGACTCACGGGCTGGGGATCGTCGAGCATCGCCCCGCGGGCGTCGAACCCAAGCTCTTCCCGGGCTCGAGCACTCGGCTGCAGCACGGCGACGAGGTGGTCACCCAGGGATCGTTCGAGGTCCTCAGGCGGCTCAAGGACGCGGTGTAGACGCGGCACAGCTTCGCCACGGGGGCAGGGACCAGCCGAATGCTGGCTGCTGAACGCTCCTGTCATGGAGACTCCGGTGAATCATGTTGAACGTTTCCGCGCGGTGATGGACTTCCAACCGGTGGATCGGTTGCCACGGTGGGAATGGGCCATGTGGTGGGATCTGACCGTCGACCGATGGCATTCCGAGGGACTGCCGATCGAGCTGACCGGCGTGTTCGAGATCTCCCGGTACTTCGGGCTGGACCCCTACTACCAGTTCTGGTTCAGCACCACCCAAGAGACCATCGAAGCCACGCAGCACCACGTCGAAGGCGTCGTAGCTACGATGGACGACTACCTCGCCATCCGGTCCAGGCTGTTTCCGGCCCACGATGCCGCCATTGAATCGATGCGGCCGTGGGCCGACCGGCAGGCACGAGGCGAGGTCGTGGTCTGGGTCACGTTGGAGGGCTTCTTCTGGTTCCCCCGGACCCTGATGGGTTTCGAGAAGCTGATGTACGCATTTCACGACCAGCCGGAACTGATCCACCGGGTCAATCAGGACCTGCTGGACTTCAACCTCCGCATTCTCCAGCGGATCTCGAGAACCTGCGTGCCGACCTTCATGACCCTGGCGGAGGACATGTCCTACAACCACGGCCCGATGATTTCGCGGGCCACGTTCAACGATTTCATGGCTCCCTACTACCGCAAACTCGTTCCCGCCATTCGCGAAATGAACGCCGTCCCGATCGTCGACACGGATGGCGATGTCACCCTGCTGGTTCCGTGGCTTCAGGACATGGACGTGGCCGGCGTACTACCCCTGGAGCGACAAGCAGGGGTGGACGGCATGAAGCTGCGGCGGTCCTTTCCCCACCTGGTCATGATCGGCCACTACAACAAGATGGTCATGAACCAGGGCGAAGCGGCGATGCGAGCCGAGTTCGAGCGACTGCTGCCGCTGATGCGGACCGGCGGGTTCATCCCCAGCGTCGACCACCAGACACCCCCTGGCGTCTCCCTGGAGGCGTATCGGCAGTACCTCCGGCTGCTGGAAGAGTACACGAGGATGCCGCGGTAGAATCGGGGGCGGGTGAGCGGAACGAACGCCTGGCTTTCAGGCTCCCGACAGGCTCTCCCACCTGAGACCCAGCTTGCGGGCCGCGTACCCGGCGGCGTCGAGATGGTCGCCGTAGACCATCACCCAGTGCGAATCGCGGGCCTCGGCCAGCAGTCTCCTCCAGTTTCCCAGAATCTCGACATCCTGCTGGGAACGGCAGATCTCGTACCGCGGGTTGCCCCTGACCTTGCCCTTGAAGCCGAGCCATCGGCCGGTGGCGTATTCCGGATCGATGAAGGTGACTTCGGTGCCCTCGGGGATATCCACCTTGGGGGAAGCGCCGTACTCCGACTCGTAATGGGTCATGATCGCGGTCGGTTCGTAGCGCTCGGCATTCATGCGCCGCGGTGCGGCGCAGTGGGCGCAGGTGACGATCCCCTTGTGCGGAAAGGTGGAGTTGTGAAGAAACACCGGCGTGCCCGCGATGTGCCGCAAGAGGATACCGGCCGGAATGATGACGAAATCCGACTCGCAGAAGGCCAGCAGTCCCTCATCGTTGAGTAGACCGAGTGTCAGACAGGCAGTCGTGCGCGACATCGGCATGATGGTCCGCATGCAGTCTTTGATCGTGAACGCCTCGGCCCCATTCTCGCGCATGAGCTCCTTGAACAAGCCGTAGAGCATGAAAGCATTGACCACGAACGACTTATCGGTTTGCAGCGTCGTGCCGGGCAGGGACAGGAACCGATCGGCCCAGCGAGCGGCCAGCGACATCCGGCCGGTGTCGGCCATGGTTTTCTGAATCCGGGGCTCGAGATCCTCGTAAGTGGTCTCGACGATCTCGATCTGGTGCTTTTTGTGGGCCACATCGGGCGCGGCCGGGGCGTACTTGCCCCAAGGACCGCCCAAGGCGACGATCCGCGTCCCCAGTAGGTTCCTGACGCCATAGAGCCCGCGCAGCCGCCAGGCCAGATCAGTGATGTCATCGACCACGACATCACCCACAGACACGTCGCCGAGAGCGGGCGGGGCTTGGCCATCCGCCCCCGGCTCGTCGGTGGCCAGATAGCGGCTGCTGAGCGCCTCGTACCAGTAGTAGATTGGCCCGCTGCGATGGCGGACGAACAGAATCACCGGATGATCTTTGGCGACGCAGGCCTGAAGGGTGTCACCGGACCCTGTGGCCGGATAGACGATATCGGCGTCACGCTCGACCCGGTGAACGGCGGCCGCCTCTTCGACGGACTTCACCTTGACCGCCGGGAGGCATTTCAGGCGGCCAGCCGCCCGATCGGTCAGGGCTTTGAGCTCCCAGGTGATCCGCTCGATTTCCTGCCCAGCGGCTTCCTCGGTCTGCACGCCGCCCCACGACTTCCATGACGCCGCCTCGCGTTTCCGGGGCACCTGGTACATCAGGACCGGCTGGATTCGCAGGGGGCGTCCACCGATGCGAAACGGGCGATCCGGATCCCAGGCTTGGGCCCTCCAATCAGCGCCCTCGGAAGCCGGTGCGGCCGCTCGCGAGACCAAGGCGATACTCAGGGCGGTTCCTGCGGTGGCGCCCAGCAACTCCCTGCGATTCAGGCACGTGCATCCCATGGGCGTGTTCCTCCTCAACCAGGCCGGCTTGTTCGCCGACGCGAACGTCCGCGGACGGTGCGAATGCCACGGATCGAGGTGTGGGATCCAATCTATCAGGACTTCAAACCGGGGACAATGCGGGTCGCAGGCGACGCTCAGGAGGTTTGCGCAGGAGGCGTTTCCGTATCGGCCTGGTGCATCTTCTACCCGGGCGTGGTGGCGGCGTCCAGCCACAGGAATGATGCGTGGTCACGGCCTCGCGGCAAACTGGTACTTGCCTGAGCCGATCTCGAAGACGGCCGCACTTGTCTCCCGGCGGACCGGAGCGATCGCGGGGGTGGCGCCCTCGTTCACCGTCACGATCTGATTCTCGCCGGCGGGAACGTGGACCGTGGCGGTCGTGTTCGGGGGAATGGTCACGTCCATCACCAGCGTGCCGTTCTCTCGTTTCCATTCGCTGGCGATCCGGCCGCGGATGGAGTCGTAGTGGGCCTTTGCCCAGGTGATATCGCCGACGACCTGCGGTTTGATGAGGATCTTCGCGAAGCCGACCTTCCTCGGATCCTGATCGATGCCTGCCAGGCCGTTGTAGAACCACTCCTCGATGTGGCCCAGCATGCAGTGATTCTGCGAGAAGCCACGTTTCGGATCCCACACCTCGGTGAGCGACGTGGCGTCCTGTTCGATCTGGGCGCCGTAGCTGGGCACATCGCGCTGGTTGGTCATGTCGAACAGCACATCGGAGCGCCCGCCCTGATGGAGAGCCTGGACGAGGAAGCGATGCCCGATGTCGCCGGCGGTCAGATGGTTTTTGTGGGCCCGGACGTCCTTGACCAGGTTTTCGAGAACGTCGGCGGCCCGTTCGGGCTCCGCCAGTCCGAGCACCAGGGGGATGGCGTTGGCCGTCTGACTGCCGGTGGCGTACTGCCCGGTGTCGGCGTGGAAGAACTTGTGATTGAACGCTGCGCGGATATTCCTGGCCAGTTGAGCATATTTCTCCGCGTCGGCGGTATTGCCGAGCAGGCGTGCGGTTTCGGCAACGATAGTCGCATCGCAGTAGTACATGGCCGTGGCGGTGAGTGGAATGGGCGTATGCTGGGACGGCCCGTACGGCGCCGGCCCGAAATCGCACCAGTCGCCGAGGCCATGGGACACGATCAGGTCCTTGGCCGTGGTGCCCAGGTAATCGACGTATCGCTTCATGCAGTCATAGTGACTCGCCAGGATGCTGCGTTCGCCGTAGCGCTGCCAGGTCAGCCAGGGCACGATGACGGCCGCGCTTCCCCATTCGGGCGAGTCCCGGAAGCCCTCGCTGAAGACGGTATACTCCGGAGCGATGTCGGGAACGAGGCCGTTGTCGAGTTGAGCCTCGGCGGTATCGTCGCTGATCTTGGCATAGAGCGTTGCCACGTCGAAGTTGAACATGATTGCCGGGCCGAGCAAGTGCGGAACCTCGAGCCAGCCGAGTTTCTCGCGGTGCGGGCAATCCGTGTTCACGCTCTGCAGATTGCTGCGAATCGCGGCCAGAATGATGTCGTGGATCTTGTTGAACAGCGGGCTGGAGCAGGAGAACTCACCGACGACGGCAGCGGATGAATGAACGAAGTGCCCTTCCAGTTCGAGGAGTACCGGCCTGCCGGCGGCCTGGGTGGCGTCGCGAGCCGCGCCTTCAACCTGCACGTATCGGAAGCCGTAGTAGGTGAATTGCGGATGCCAGGTTTCCTCGCCGTCACCCTTGAGCGTGTACACGAAGTAGCTTGGCCCGCCTGAACCGCTTTGATCGGCGAAGCCCTTGGGGTTGAGCAACTCGGCGGGAGTCAGCCTGAGCTGGGTGCCGACCGGCCCCTTGACCTTGATCTGTGGCCAGCCGGAGAAGTTCTGCCCGAGGTCGTAGATATAGACGCCGGGACCGGGCTCGGTGACCTTGACCGGCTTGAAGGTCTTCATGATTCGGATCGGCGGGGCGGACTGGGAGCGGAGCTTTCCGCCCGGGCCATCGACCACGGCCGCGGGCTGCCATGCCCCGTCGTCGAAGCCGGGTCGATCCCAGCCGTTCTGTTCGAGACGGGCATCGTAATCTTCTCCGCCGTAGATGCAGGAGAACGTGATCGGCGACGCCGCAACACGCCAGGACTCGTCGGTTCCGATCTCGGCCGTTGTCCCGTCGGCGTATTCGATGTGCAACTGCAGGATGAGCTTGGGCGGTCCAAAGGAACCGGTGAACTTGACGTATCGCCCGCCGACGACGTTGTACATGCCATTGCCGAGCATGATCCCGAGGGTGTTTCGGCCCAGGGCGACGTTCGCGGTCACATCGTAGGTGGAGTACAGGCAGGTTTTGCGATAGTGGGTCCAACCCGGGTCAAGCACATGGTCACCGACCTTGCGGCCATTGAGCCGCACCTCGTTGAAACCGAGTCCGCAGACGTAGAGGCGCGCCCGGGTGATGGGCTTGGCGATTTCGAAATCGCGGCGGAGGATGGGCAGCGGCTGCTGCACAACAGCGGGCTTGGTCGGTTGCGTGTTCGCCGGGGTGGTGGACGGGGCTGGTTTCCAGCCGATCCATCGAGCCTGCCACGGCTCACCCGCCGCCAGCCCCATGCTCCAGGAGGCCACCTTGCTCCAGGAGGAGACCTGTCCGTCGCGGTCCCAGACCCGGACCTTCCACCAGCACTCCTGGTGAGCCTGCAGCGGCTGACCCGCGTAGGCGACCTGGGCGGTCTGACTCGTCATTACCCTCCCGCTGTCCCACAGGTCGCCTTTGTGGGCCTCCAGTTTGAGCCGCTCGCCGGCCACCAGGACCTGGTAAGCCGTCTGAACCTGCCCCCGGGTGGCGGAGGTCAGGATCCAGCTCAGGCGCGGAGCGGCAACGTCAATGCCGTCGGGCTCGACCCGATACTCGCATCGAAGGCCGTCAGCCGAGATGGCCGACTCGGCGTGCGCCGTCGTTGCGGGTGTTACAGCCAACAAGGTCAGCAGAGAACATGTTCGCGTGGTCATCAGGCAACTCCCGTTGCTGCAATCGGTTCACTCACACAAATCCTGCCGCCGCGGCACTTGCGAGGTAAGCGACGCACAGGCCCACAGGTAAGCCGTCGCGATAACGGCATCATCGCTCCTGCTTCGACTCCAAGACCAGGGCTTCGACGGCATGGGCTGCCAGCTTCAACCGACCGGTCGACACCTCACCGATCGCTTCCCCGTTCAGCAGGGAGACCGCGCGGCAGCCGGTTGCCTCCTTCAGGTCGATGCTCAGCCGGCACTGCTGCTCGGTTTCGGTCGTGTTCATCAGCGTGAAGTAGAGTCCCTTGGACGGCTCACTCCCCCACCGCTCGACCCAGACGCCTTCGGTCGAGGCGGCGGCATGCGTGACCGGCTCCCAGCCCGCCTGGGCGACCCGCCGAATGACGGGCATGTACCTCTGGAACAGCTCGCGATCGCGGTTATACCACGCCGGGTTGGCGAAGTAGCAGTTGGTGCTGGCGTTCTCGGAGAAGAATCCGGGGAACATGCCGTAGAACAGGCAAAGCCGCATGTAGCCCTCGGTCATCTGCCGGGTCCAGGTCTCGAAGCGAGTATTCATCAGGAACATATAGGGCTTGTGCCAGGCGAGCGTTCGCTTGAGGTAGAAGAAGTCCGGGCCGGGCGGGGCGAACTTTCCGTCGTGCTGGAAGTTCGTCTCCGTGCCCATGAGATCCAGCGGCAGAGCCAGAAAGGGGAAGTTGTGGGGCACGGCGTTGGCCATCAGCAGCTTGCCGCGAGACCGGATCCAGCCGGCGATGTGCTCGGTCCACTCCTGGGTGGCCATGGCGTTGAGGATCACCGGCCGGTGCGAGTTGGAGTCGAAAGTCAGGGGGAGATCGGCGGCCGCGAAGTGCTCCCGGCGGCAGTTTTTGAGCATGCCCCAGCCTTCGAGTGAATCGAGGTACACGCCGGCCAATCCGCCCTGGGCCTCGGCGCGGCGTAAGGCGTTCTCGAGCGTCCGCAGGTTGAGGCGGGCGAGGTTCAAATGGCCCTCCTTCTCGGGCACGTCGGGATCGGCCGAGTTGCCGAACACCGCCCCGTCCACCCAGGGTGTATCGAGCACGTCCAGATGCAGGCGGCCGTTCTCGTCCGCCACGGCTGACTGCTCGACCGCCCAACTCATGGCATAGCGGTCCGATTGGGGATCTCGCTGGAACGACCGCGCGTGCGTCAGGGCGGCCGCATAGGTCCGTGGCATCTCCTTGGGCATCGGCAACCACCAGGTCATCGGCTCGACGTAGACGTATGCCTGGACGCCGTGGTCGTTGTCCCAGCGCACGTCGTTGTCACCCTCATGGACCGCGAACCCGAAATCCTCCGGTCGCTGAACTGAACTGATCGCGGTGAACGCCATCCAGTTCCCCTGCCGCCGGGGGACACGGGCTGGATCGAACCAAGCCGGGAGCAGTTCGTAGAACCGCTGAGCCGTGGCTCTCATGCCCCATGTGGGGTCCGTTTGGACATCGACGACGCTCACCGAAGCCTGCCCGGGCGTTTTGGTTTCGTTGACCAAGCCGATATCGAACGCAGCGTACAGTTCGCCCGCGGGCTCGGCGTATCCGAACCGGCACAGGCAGGGCTGGGTCACGAGGAGGCTGCGGGCCTGGTCGGGGCTTGCCACGCAGGCAAAGGGATAACGCGACGTCTGACCCGTTGTACCGACCCCGGTGTGGGTCACGTTCTGATAGGTCGCAGACGGCTTGATCACCTGCGATTCGCGTACGTTGTCGTACCAACGCCAGCCGGCGGCCTTGATCGGTACGACGTAGTACAAGGCAACGGCCCGATCGCGACCAGCGAGGTCCTTGATGGTCATGTCGATCCGCCGGCCGCCGGGCACGGTGGCTGTCTTGCTGGTCACGGCAAGCTGCAGTTCGGGAACCTGGATGGTTCCGTCGGAATCTCCGGCCTCGCGAACGCGAAGGAAGTCGCCGTCGGCGGCCACGTCGCGAAGGTGGATCTCGCCCGTCGCGTCGGCCGTCGAGGAGCGTGCTTCCCCTGTCGGCTGCACGCCCACGCCGTCGAAGAGGAAGGATGGACCGGTTGTCACTGCCTCCTTGAGCGAGATGTCGTCGAACCAGACCTTGCCCTGGCGGCCGCGGAAGAGTGCATGGACGCTGATCTGCCTGACCGGCTTGTCGGGTACGATCCGGACCTGGCGATACTCCCAGTCGTGTGTGCCGCAGGAGAAGGATGCCACCCGCCCCCAGAGGGGGGTTCCGTCCTGGTAAAGGATGTCCACGTAGATGGCGTAATCGGCGTTCTGGGTCCCGACCACGTCCTCAGCCCTGCTCCAGCCGGACGCGATCAGTGGCCGGGGCTCCCTGCGATCCAGGGTCAGGGACTGGCGGAAGCCCATGCCGAGCTTGCCGGCTGGATTGTCGCACCGCACACTCATCTGCCCCCCGTGGTGGTGGTCCCGATCGACTGCGCCCCCCTGTTCGTACGACGACCAGGCTTCCGGCTTCCGGCCATCCAGGCCTTCGAAGCCCCGGTTGGCCAACAGTTCTCTACCGGCGGATGCGGCCGGCACCTTCTTAGCCACGGGCGTCGCCGCAGGGGCGATGGCGCTTGAACACGACAACCATACGAGAACAAGCGACCTGGTTTTCACAACAAGCTCCGCCCTGAATCCACCGGACAAGCCAGACCGACCCATCGATGGTGCCAGCCTTTCCGTCCGAGCGCCACGCATCATACCTTTTCCTCGGATCGCCGTAAGGGGTATGATGACCTGCGCCGCCATCGTCGTTGCCCCGGAGATTCCGCTTTCACGCCCAGGCTGAAGGATGCCGAGCCAAACCGTCGGCGCACGTTGAGCCCCGCCATGGTCATCGCGACGGCGAGGCGATACGATGCCCGAACACAGCCTGGTGGCGTCGCCGGGCACGCGCGGCCAAGCGAACCGGCCGCATCGACCAGCACGGAAGAGCCTGGGAGGAGCGCCCTTCATGACCTTGAAACGTCACTCGATCTCGCGTCTTGTCCTCGTCACAGCGGTCCTTTGCCTGACCCTCCCAGCGCCGGGTCGGGCGCAGGAGCTGCTCATCAAGCCAGAACAGGAACAAGGGCTCTATGCTGGGAACGCAAAGAAAATTTCTTTGACATCACCCTGGAAAAAAACGATGGTACAAAAACTGTAGTACAGGCAAAAAAGATTTTGGTAGCAACGGGCAGAACTCCTAACACATGAAATATAGGCCTGGAGAATGCAGGCATTTCTTGTGATCGTGGTTTTATCCCAGTAGGGGATTATTACCAGACCAAAGTTCCTGGAATCTACGCAGCAGGAGAC